>CABHOJ010000052.1 GCA_902168195.1 uncultured Methylotenera sp. | reverse complement strand
TAAGAGACAGGGACAGGCGATGCGGAAAAGGACGCACAGAACCAGATGCTGCAGCAATACCTGCCGTCATCCGTGCTGGTGACCGGTTTTGACATCATCTTCTTCTGGGTGGCGCGCATGGTCATGATGACCAAGCACCTCACCGGCAAGATCCCGTTCAAGCATGTCTATGTGCATGGCCTGATCCGCGACGCGGAAGGCCAGAAGATGTCGAAGTCCAAGGGCAACGTGCTTGACCCGATCGACCTGATCGACGGTATCGACATCGAAGACCTGGTGAAGAAGCGCACCACCGGCTTGATGAACCCGAAAGACGCGGAAAAGATCGAGAAGCGTACGCGCAAGGAATTCCCGGAGGGCATCCCGGCCTTCGGTACGGATGCCTTGCGCTTCACCTTCGCGTCGCTGGCGAGTCCCGGCCGCGACATCAAGTTCGACCTCAACCGCTGCGAAGGCTACCGCAACTTCTGCAACAAGCTGTGGAACGCCACACGCTTCGTCCTGATGAACTGTGAAGGCCAGGATTGCGGCCTGGGTGAATGCACGAGCGACTGCGGACCTGAAGGGTACTTGGACTTCTCACAGGCCGACCGCTGGATCGTCAGCCAGTTGCAGCGCACTGAAGCCGATGTCGAACGCGCGTTCGCAGAGTACCGTTTCGACCTCGCCGCCAAGGCTGTCTACGAATTCGTCTGGGACGAATACTGCGACTGGTATCTGGAGCTGGCCAAGGTCCAGTTGCAGAACGGTACCGATGCGCAGAAACGGGCCAGTCGTCGCACGCTGTTACGCGTGCTGGAGACGATCCTGCGTCTCGCGCATCCCATCATCCCGTTCATCACCGAAGAGTTGTGGCAGACCGTCGGGCCGATGTCGGGTCGCGACATGAACAAGCCCGGCCCCAGCATCATGCTGCAGGCCTATCCGCAAAGCCAGCCGCAGAAGATCGATGCACAGGCGGAAGCCTGGGTGGCGACACTCAAGACCGCCGTCGATGCCTGCCGCAGCTTGCGTGGCGAGATGGGCGTATCGCCTGCCCAGCGCGTGCCGTTGATCGCCGCCGGTGATACCGCCCAGCTCGCGCATTACGCGCCTTACCTCAAGGCGCTGGCCAAACTGGCGGATGTAGAACTGGTGAACGAACTACCTGAGGCCGATGCTCCCGTGGCCCTGGCGGGCGATTTCAAGCTCATGCTAAAGATCGAGATCGACGTCGCTGCCGAGAAGGAACGTCTGGGCAAGGAAGTCGCCCGTATCCAGGGTGAGATCGTCAAGGCGCAAGCCAAGCTGGGCAACGAGGGTTTCGTCGCGCGTGCGCCAGCCGCGGTGGTCGAGCAGGAAAAGGCCAGGCTCACGGAATTCTCCGCCACCCTGGAGAAACTGCAAACGCAGCTCGCTAAGCTCAAGTAGCTCATGCAGCAGTTATGCCGTAAATAAAAAAGCCTCCGTTCGGAGGCTTTTTTATTGGCTTGTCGATATTTACCTGGCGACCGCCTTGGGTCAGGTCCGTTTGATCGGCCTGAACACGTAGAGCAGGTTCGGTTCGCTCATGATGTAGATGCGCTTATCCGGCCCCACTGCGATGCCCTCGGCCTGCGGCACGTGCTTGCGCAGACCGTGGAAGCCTTTCCACAACGCCATGGCGCTGACGGCACGGCCTTGGCGATCGTACTCCTTGATCAGTCGCGATTCATCGCTCAACAGTAGGAAATGCCCGCTATCGTCATGGTAGGTCACGGAGGACAGGTCGCGCATCGCACCGATCGCTCGTTTCGAGCGGTCCAGGTCGACGATGCTGAGGTTGCCGGGGTTGGACGGCAGCGGCTCGATGAAACCCCGCACCTCGAGCAGGCGTTTGGGGTTCTTCTCCTTCACGATCAACAGGCGTTGATTGACCGAATCCCAGGAGACACCCTCGATATTCTGGTTGCCGTCCTCATCCAGGCCGAGCTTGAGTTGGGGGAAGTGCCGGGTTTGTACCACGGTCGCGTAAGGCGGGATCTCGACTTCGATCAGCCGGTTGTCGCCCTCGTCGGCGATGACGAAACGCTGATCGGCAACATAGGTGATGGCTTCCATGTCACCCACACCTTCCACCAGGATCCTGCGCAGCACCTGGCCATCGAGGCTCAGCTCGACAATATAGGGGGACTGGTTGAGGACGGTGAAGAGGGTATGGGTGCTGGTGTTATAGGTGAGGCCGGAGGCGTCGGTCAGGCCAGGAATGGCGCGCCCGTCGAGCATGACCTGATAATCGCGCAGCTTTAGATTTTCGCCTGAGTCTTGTTGCTTGTTGTTGTGCCAGTAGTACCAACCTAATGCATCAATCCTGAGTAGATAGCAGGCCGCCAAGACAGCAAATGGCAAAAAACAATATTTAACAGCCGCAAAACAATATTTTTTCATCGGTTTGAGATGGGAGATCGTAGCGAGAGGATTTAAGGATGGAGTGCGAACTGCAGTGGTAGTTCATTACCGTACCCGGCTGATGCGATCGAATTCAGAACGATACCTGTCCTGAAAGGTACCAGCCACGCTGATCATCCTTGTTGGCGATGTTCCCCAGGTCGACATAGGCACCGGTCAGCGCCAGGCGTTTCGTGGGGAACCATGCCAGGAAGATATCCTTGGCGTTGTCCTCCCTGAAGCTGCCTAGATTATTGGGTTTGGCCCGATACTCAACACCCACCAGTAGGTCGTCAGTCAACATCAGCGCGCTTGAAAACGCGGGTTGCAGTCTATAGCTGTCGTTCTGGTCCCCACCGAATCCAAGGATGCCGAACTGGTTGGCTTTGGTCGCTTGCAGTGTGAGGTTGAGCAACAGATTACGTCCGGCGACCGCCCCCATGAAGAGCTTGGTGGCGGCCAGGTAGGCATCGACACCGCTATCATGTTTGGCCCCCAAGGCCTTGGGAACAAAATCAAAATCTTCGTTCTGCTTGAACTGCAGCCCGGCGGATACCTGCGGTTTCCAGGTGTCCTGATCATAGATGGCATCGCCGAACAGCCGGAGCTTGGCTCCTAGCACATTCATGCGGATCCTTTCTCCCGGAACCGTGTCGCCCAGGCCGAATCGGAGATGACTGTATGAGATTTCGACACGATTGTTGAATCCGATACTACCGCCGGCGGATTGCAAATCGAAATCGCCCTGCGTCCTCACATGCGAATAGAACGCAGCGCCGCCTACCTGGTCTCGGGTGCCGTAACCGGAGATCAGTGCCCAAGGTACCAGGCCGCCACCCGCCGCGCCCTCGATCTGCGTTGCGCCGCCCGTTGCCAGCAAGCGATCGCCAGCGTGACTGCTCAGGGAAAGGGTACTGATCATCAGCAGCATCACGGACTTCATGAAGGAATGGAGTGATATCTGCATCGGGGAATAACTTTTTACGCCAAGCATGGTCGATAGTATAGTGGTTAATATCAAGAGCAACTCTGCATCAATCGTGCCAATCGTTGCAGTGTCTTCGATTCCCTGATCGTTCTTGATCCACACAGGAATCCATATTGTCAAAACTCCTCTATCTAACAGCGATGCTCATCATGATGTCCTTATCCGCCTGTGCAGTGACGCCGAAAAAGGCAACGCTATACGAACGTATCGGTGGGCACGAGGTGCTGACGATGGTGGTCGACGAGACCATCGACAAGGTCGCACATGACCCAAAGACCCAGCGTTCTTTCGAAGGCGTGAAGCTCAAGGCATTGAAGGAAAGTATCGTCTCGCAGCTGTGCGAGCTTTCCGGTGGGCCATGCAAATATGAGGGAGAGACCATGAAGAACGCCCATCAGGATGCCAAGATCACGGAAGCGGAATTCGAGCTCATGGTGTCGGCCTTGCGTGATGCGTTGAACCGGCATACGGCAACGCGTGAGAAGAACGAAATGTTGCGACTGCTGGCACCGATGAAGCGGGATATCGTGAGCGTCCATCCATGAGGTATTCCGAGGACGCTGATATGCATGATTCCCGGCACTTCATCCCTCGATCAGTCTTGTTATGGATGTTGCTATTATTCTCCGGGCAATCTCTGGCGCTGGACTGGTCGATTAAGGTCACGGATGACAACGGTAGCCCGATCGAGAATGCGGTCGTATATGCCGAACCAAAAGCCAAAATCGATATGCCGACGAACGTCGCGGCCAACATCGAACAGAAAGGCAGAAAGTTCTTGCCGCTGGTCAGTGTCGTGCCGCGAGGTACCAATATCACATTCCCGAATCGGGATACGGTCAGGCATCATGTCTACTCGTTCTCACCAGCCAAGACGTTCGAATTGAAACTATATTCTGGTGTGCCTGCGAATCCTGTTTTGTTCGATAAAGCGGGCACCGTAGTACTAGGCTGCAATATCCATGACAGCATGCTCGCATTCATCCATATCGTGGATACGCCTTATTTCGCCAAGACCGATGCCAGTGGCAATGCGACACTGAGTTTGCCTGCCGGCGACTACGCGCTCAAAGCCTGGCACTATGCCTTGATCACCGAGAATCAGGTTTATGAAAAAGCCGTCAGTCTCAAGGACAGTGCCAAAGCGAATGTGCAGTTGAGCCTCAGGCCTTTCCCCTTGCCGGGTAATAACTAGCGGTCTCGCTTATTTCTCGTAGAGCGTGAAGGCGCCATCCCATTCAGCGAGGTTCTCCGTCTTGGACAATCGCTCGATATAGCCAAGATAGATGTTGCAGATACGCGCATAGTCGTGATGGTCGGCCAGATAGGCGAACTTTTGGCGTGCTGTCTCCCATGCTTGCTCACGGAATTCGCTTAAGGCCTCGTGATACTGCAGGAGCAGTTCTGAGGTATTTGCGGAAAGTTGCCCCTTTAACCCAAGTGGCTCGAATATGCGTACCGGCACGGTTTTGCCTTTAGCCCGCACCTTGTCCAACTCTCTATATTCGATCATAGGTACTGCTTCGTAAGTCGTTTCTCCAACGACGATCTTGACACCATAGCGTTTGGTCAGCCCCTCGAAACGTGCCGCCAGATTGACGCCGTCGCCGAGCACCGTGTAGTTGAGCCGTGAGTGGGAACCGATATTGCCGGCGATCACGCGCGCCGTATTGATGCCGATCCCCACATCGGGGTCAGGCAGATTCTCCAGCGCCAGTTTTCTGGTGAGCTCATCCAGCTTGTCTTTCATCTCCAAGGCTGCCAGCAAGGCCTGCTTGGCATCGTCACCCTGGCTGACAGGCGCTCCGAACAGCGCCATCACCCCATCGCCGGTGTATTTATCGACGACTCCGCCATGTGTTTCAATGACCATGTTCATCACAGCGAGATAACGATTGAGCAGTTCCAGGCTTTGGCTAGGCGTAAGGATCTCGCAGAGGGTGGTGAAGTTGCGGATATCGGCGAAGAGGATGGTCACCACCCGTTCTTCCCCACCCAGATTGATCTCTTGTTTAAGCAGCTGATTGGCGATGGCCGGTGAAGTCACCTTGCCCAAAAGGTCCTGCACGCGATCGCGTTCTTCCAGCCCCCTCGAGAGGTCATTGAATGCGTTGGCCAGCTTGCCGATCTCGTCGCTGCGACGAATGCCCAATGCTTCGGAGTAATCTCCTTTTGCGATGCGTCCAACGGCAGTGACCAGCGCTGAAACCGGCTGGGCGATGCGCCGCGCGATGAGGTTGCCGCCAAGGATCGTGATGAACAGACTCATCAGGAAGAGTACGAACAATCCATACAGGAGGGATTCGAAAGGCAGCAAGCCTTCCTCAATCGATCTTTCGAGTACCGCATAAAACGTCTGGTCGGTGTGACTTTCGAACGGTATGGCAAGCACCTCGAAATTCTTGGTATCTATCCTGATCGTCTCGCTCTTTCCGCTACGCAATAAATCAATCAGTAATGGCGCGGTGCGCGTTCTAACCTCTTTGGGCAAGTTACTGGCGTGGATATCGATCTTGCCGTGCTTGTCGAGGCTGACAAAACTGGTGTCGAGCGCGAGTATCCGTCTATATTGCTTGGCGTTGGCATCGTCGATATAAAAAGAGGCGGCCAGCCAGCCCACAGTCGTCGGTGCCAAGATCGGCAGTACCACGACCTGGGTCAATCTACCTCGATGCAGACGAATGCCGGAAGCATTGCCGTCAGTGATCGCTTTGGCGATCAGTTCAGGGAACGCGAACTGGTGATGCTCCGGTCCGGTATAGGTCGCTGCGCTGATCGTGCCATCGAGCCGGATGTATTCCATGAAATCCGCATTGATACGGGCGCCATGGTTGCGGAATGCAGATACGATCGTTTCCGGGTCGTTGGTGACGATGGCCTCCCGTAGCGCATAATCGGCGGCCATCACCCGTGTGGCTTCGATCAGATCCTTGGTCTTGCGCGACCAAAGCTCGTAGATCACCCTGCCGCCTACCTGCAATTCCTTTTGTAGATTCTTGTGTGCGGTCTCGTGGATCACATACTTGACGGCGAAGAAGCCGGCCAGTTGGATCAGGACCAGAAAAAGAACGAAGAAAACGATGATCTGCTTCTGCAGACTATCGAGTTTGAGTGTGAGCCTATCCATGGCGATTCGCTGGATTAGCCATTAAGTTTGAACAGAACGAATTGGATAAATACATGAGGGGCCGGATCAATGAACTTCCGTCCATCATAGCGAGGTTATAGCGATCGGCTAAATTGATTGTTGCTATGGTATGCATTGATTTTTCAAATCTATGCATACTTGAACGTCCCATCAGAAGGATAGGTTTCTAGATGAAAAGATTGACGTCGGATTCGCCCGCAAACTCGAAGAAGGTGGCGGCGCCGCCGAATTCGATGCCTCCGACGAAATCCTCAGGCTTGAAGTCGAACAGGTCCACGGTCATCTGGCAGGCGATCAGCTTGACGCCGGATTCCAGGCATGCGGCGCGCAATTCCTCGATCGAAGCCACGCCTTTGTTGGCGATCTTCTGCTTCATCATCATGGTCGCCATCGACTCCATGCCCGGGATCATCTGCATCAGGTTGGGCATAGGCACCGGCATCGGCATGCCAGGATTGCCGAGCGGCGAGACCTTGAGGTCGCTGACATCCTTCTTCAGCAGCGTCAGCCCGTAGAAGGTGAAGAAGATCTGCACTTCATAATCCAGCGCCGCTGCGGTCGACGCCAGGATGAATGGCGGGTAGGCCCAATCCAGCGTGCCTTTGGAGGCGATGAGTGCGAGTTTCTTGGCCATCGGTGTTCAGCGTGCCTGGATCAGATGCGTTTGCGGATGTGGAAGATGAATTCCTTCTTTTCCGCCTGGTCGTTCTCTTCCAGCGAGAGCATCTCGTGGCCGGTCTGTTTGCAGAAAGCCTGGAAATCCTTCACGGAACCGGGATCGGTCGCCACCACCTTGAGTACCTGGCCATTATCGATCTCGGCCAGGCCCTTCTTGCAACGCAGGATGGGCAGGGGGCAGTTCAGGCCGCGCGCATCGAGTTCTTTGTCAAAATCCATCACGGGCTCCTTGATTAAGCTTTAGGGCCGAACGGATAGCCGGCCTTGCCCCAGGCCAGTACACCGCCACGCAGGTTATAAACGTGGTTGCGGCCCTTGCTCGCCACGAAGGCAGCAGCCTGGGCGGAGCGCATGCCGCTGTGGCAATAGAAGACCAGGGACTGGTCGCCATTGAGAGACTCGAACTTGACCGGAATCATGGCGAGCGGCAGATGCTGCGCGCCGGGGATGATCCCGCGGGCGACTTCGTCATCATTACGCACATCGACCAGCAATATCTTCTGCTCCGTCATCATGTCGAACAGATCGTTGGCCTCGATTTCGCTATAACCTTGCATCCGGATTCCTGCTGGCCCTAAGGGCATGAAGATAAAACGCTATTATGCCAGATAGGGGATGTGCAAAGCACGGTTCTTCGAGGCGCCGACCATGACGGCGGGGGTCGCTATTTGGTGCGCTGGAAGTTTTCCGGCGCGGTGTGGATGCCCGTGTAATCTTCCCAGGCAGGGATGAATTCCTCAGGGCTGAGTTTGCCGTCGCTACCCTTGTCGTTGGTCTTGAACGGCTTGTCGAAGCCGCTCAGCACCTTGGTGTCCGCTGGGGTCAAATAACCCTTCTTGCCGATATCGAGTTTGGCGAACGCAGAATCCGCGTTCTCCACCTTGCTCGGCACTACATTGGGTAATTCGGCAGGATCGGTGGACTCGGCAGGTGCGATGTCGGTGACAGCCATCGCAGGCTGGGTCATCCACAAGCAGGTCGCGATCAGCAATACCGGCAAGAACAGCATCCTGTCGGAAGAGTGGTCAGCGTTCATAGAATAGGCATTCATAGGGTCTCCTCATCAGCGCGGCGGCACTATGGTTCAAATCTAGGGTTAAAAATATGGCTAAAAAGTCTGCTCAAAGATCGTGATTTAGCATCGAAGCGGATAACCAAATGGTTAACATTCGACGGTGGGATTCGATCAAGGGGATAACCATGGTTTTAAATGGATCGGCCCGGATTGTCGATAAGCCGAAGGGACTACTTGAAATATGACGCAGACGCGGAACGAGGGTTCGATCTGATCGGATATTGCTAGGAATGGGAGTGTGGTGGCCGGGGGCAGAATCGAACTGCCGACACGCGGATTTTCAATCCGCTGCTCTACCAACTGAGCTACCCGGCCGGTGTACAACTGAAACACGAGACCTTGCAGCCTTCGCGAGTCGCGCATTATAGCAACTTCATTTGCCTGTGTCATGGCTTTCGCCGGATTTTCCCATGGGGCATCGGGCTGGTTCAAAAACCTTGGCCGCTCGGGTATGCTCGCATGTCTCCATCCAGAACCATCACTATGCTGCAATTCAATATCCAGTCACCCGACCGCTCGCTGACGCAAGCACTGGCAACGAAGATCGATGGCAAGACCAAGCCAGTAGGGGCATTGGGACGTCTGGAATCCCTGGCCTTGAAGATCGGTTCGATCCAGGGGACTTTGTCCCCCGCCTTGTGCAACCCAACGGTGCTGGTGTTCGCCGGCGATCACGGCATCGCCTGCTCCGGTGTGAGCCCCTATCCGCAGTCAGTGACGCAGCAGATGGTGCTGAATTTCCTCAACGGCGGCGCAGGCATCAATGTCTTTGCGCGACAGTCGGGGATGAAGATCCACATTGTCGATGCCGGCGTGAACCATGACTTTGGCGGACTAGAGGGTTTAGTCGATGCCAAGGTCGCGATGGGGACGCGCAATTTCCTGATCGAACCGGCCATGACGATCGCCGAGTGTGAAACGGCCATGACGCAAGGTGCGGCGCTCGCACAACAAGAGGTGTCGGCAGGCTGCAATGTGTTGGCCTTCGGAGAGATGGGTATCGCCAACACCTCGTCTGCCGCGGCCCTGATGTCGGTGCTGTGCGGATTGCCGATGGGGCGATGTGCCGGTCGCGGCACGGGTCTGGATGACGCCGGCTTGCAGAAGAAGATCGACCTGCTGGAGCAGGCCTTGCGATTGCATCGGTTGCAGCCGGACGATCCCTTCAAAGTACTGGCTACTGTCGGTGGTTTCGAGATCGCCATGATGGCTGGGGCCATGCTAGGCGGTGCCGAACAAAAGGCTTTGCTGCTGATCGACGGCTTCATCAGTACGGCGGCTCTGCTGGTCGCATCGAGGATACAGCCGCAGATTCTGGACTATTGCGTCTTTTCACACAGCTCCGGCGAGGCAGGCCATGCCTTGTTGCTCGAGCAGCTAAAGGCTGAACCTTTGCTGGATCTCGGTTTGCGGCTGGGCGAAGGCACTGGCGCCGCACTGGCGTATCCCCTGGTCGAAGCGGCGGTGAATTTCCTCAACGAAATGGCCTCGTTCGAGTCGGCTAACGTGAGCGGCAAGCAGGCATGAGCGCACTCAACCTGGTCACGCTGGCGAAACAGGAGTGGCGCCTGTTCAAGATGGCATTGATCTTTTTCACGCGCATCCCCATGCGGGTGGATGATTTTGAGGAGCAAGACCTCAACCGGTCAGCCAAGTATTTTCCGCTGGTGGGCATCGTGGTGGGGATGGTCGCGGCGGCGGCGTTCGGCATCGCCTTGTTCTTCCTGCCGCTGGAACTGGCGGTGCTGGCGAGCATGGTCGCGACCATCATGCTTACCGGCGCTTTCCACGAGGATGGGCTGGCGGATGCGGTGGACGGCCTGGGCGGCAGTTTCGACAAGGCGCGTGCGCTGACCATCATGCAGGATTCGCGCATCGGCAGTTACGGCGCCATCGCCTTGGTACTGGGGCTGCTCATCAAATTCGAGGCGCTGATCCACATCTCAGCGCCCTTGCTAGCGGGGGTGCTAGTGGCCGGCCACGCATTGAGCCGCTTCTGCGCGTTGCTCGTGATCTATTTGCAACCCTATGTGCGTAGCGAGGGAAAATCCAAGCCGCTGGCGACTGCCTTGAGCCGTAAGGAACTAGCGCTCGCAGCTGTCTTTGGCCTGTTGCCGCTGGCCTTGCTGGCGCCGAAATTCCTCTTGGCGCTGATCCCGGTCGCCATCGTCTGGTTCTGGTTCAGTCATAAACTCAAAGCCCGGCTCGGCGGTTATACCGGCGATTGTCTGGGCGCGATGCAGCAACTGACCGAGATCGCGTTCTACCTCGGTATCGTCATCTGGAGTACCTACTGAATTGAATCTCTATCTCGTCAGGCATACCACGCCGGACATCGCCCCGGGTATCTGTTACGGACAGAGCGACATCGAAGTGGCCGAGAGTTATGCGCATGAGCTGGAAGTGGTGCGCAGCAAGCTCGCCGCCGTGGATGCAGTCGCCATCTACAGTAGCCCGCTCAAGCGGTGTAGCCAGCTAGCCAAGGCCATCGCCAGCCTGACGACGGGTGAGGTGCAGCATGATCCACGTCTCATGGAACTCCACTTCGGCGATTGGGAACTGCTGGCCTGGAATGACATCCCGCGCGGATTGGTCGATGTCTGGGCGGATGACCATGTCATGCAGGCACCGCCTTCCGGCGAATCCTTTCACGCACTATCCCTGCGTGCGAGGGATTTTTTCGAGGAAGTGAGCGCTAACCATGTCGGACAGAACCTGGTCGTACTGACGCATGCCGGTGTCATCCGCGCCTTGCTTGCGCATGCCCTGAACATGAAGCTCGCCGACAGCTTCAGGCTGCAGATCGATTACGGCAGCATCACGCAGATCACCGTGGAGAACGGCATCACGCGCGTGGCCTATGTCAATCGCTAGAACACTGATGGTGCAGGGCACCACCTCCGATGCGGGCAAGAGTACGCTGGTGGCCGGTCTCTGCCGGGTGTTGTATCGCAAGGGCATAGACGTCGTGCCGTTCAAGCCGCAGAACATGGCGCTCAACTCCGCCGTGACCGTCGATGGCGGCGAGATCGGCCGTGCACAGGCGGTCCAGGCCCAGGCTTGCGGCCTCGAGCCTCACAGCGACATGAACCCGGTGCTACTCAAGCCCAATTCGGATACCGGGTGCCAGGTCATCGTCCACGGTCGTGTCGTCACCAATCTGGAAGCTACCGGCTATCACGCCTACAAGCCGACGGCGATGCGGGCCGTCATGGATTCCTGGCACAGGCTGCAATCTCGGTATCGATGTATCGTCGTCGAGGGCGCGGGCAGCCCGGCCGAGATCAATCTGCGCGAAGGCGATATCGCCAACATGGGATTCGCCGAAGCGGCGGATTGCCCGGTGATCCTGATCGCAGATATCGACCGGGGCGGCGTGTTCGCCCATATCGTCGGTACGCTGGCCTTGCTCTCGGCCAGCGAGCGGGCACGGGTGGTCGGCTTCGTCATCAATCGTTTTCGCGGCGATATCGCATTGCTGGAACCGGGACTGGCATGGCTGGAGCGAGAGACCGGCAAACCAGTTCTGGGCGTACTGCCATACCTGCACGGCCTGCATATCGAAGCCGAGGATGCCGTCCCTGGCAATACAACCAACACGAAAGACATCGGGCTGAGAGTGGTGGTGCCGGTGCTGCCGCACATCGCCAATCACACCGATTTCGATGCGTTGCGCCTGCACCCGGACGTGTATTTCCAGTATGTCGGATTGCATGAAGCCATCCCGCCGGCGGATATCATCATCCTGCCGGGCAGCAAGAACGTGCGCAGCGATCTCCAGCATCTACAAGCTGCCGGATGGCAGCAAGCACTTACTCGACACCTGCGCTACGGCGGCAAGGTATTGGGTATCTGCGGCGGATTCCAGATGCTGGGCCACATGCTGCATGACCCACTGGGCATCGAAGGGGATGCGGGCTCGAGTGCCGGCTTCGGCTTGCTGGAGATGGAAACCACGCTTGCCGCTAGCAAACGACTCGCCCGTACTGCAGGCAAGATGGTCTTCACGGATACGCCGATCGAGGGTTACGAGATCCACATGGGGGTCAGCAGTGGCAAGGCGCTGGAGCAGCCTTTGCTGGAGCTGGATGGCCAGCCGGAAGGCGCGTTATCCGCAGATCAGCAGATCGCCGGTACTTACCTGCACGGCTTGTTCGACCATGCTGCGGCACTCGCTGGGTGGCTGCAGTGGGCCGGGCGTTCGACAGCCGTGCAGGATTTTGATTACCAGGCCCTGCGAGAATCCGAGCTGGAACGTTTGGCGGATTGCATCGAACGACATCTGGATTGGGACAGGCTAGCCACCTGGTTACCACTCACTTGAGCTTGAGCGGTAAGCCTGCCGCGACGAATACCACCTCGGTCGCCATCTTGGCCACGGCCTGATTCAAACGCCCCTGTTCATCCTGGAACTGGCGATTGATCTCGCCGAGAGGGACGATGCCCATACCTACCTCGTTGCTGACCAGGATGACCTTGCCTGGGACGGTCGATAAAGCCTCCAGCAATGCGGCACGCTCCGCCGGCCAATCCATGCCTTCCGCCGGCAGGCATTCCGGGCAGATGCACTGTGCGAGCCACAGGGTGAGGCAATCGACGATGACACAGCGATCCGCCGCAGCTTCAGCCTTTAGCACAGCAGCCAGACGATGCGGCACCTCCACGGTCTTCCATGCTGTGGGCCTGCGTGACTGATGGTGCGCGATACGCGCGCCGAATTCGTCGTCGTAAACCTGTGCCGTCGCGAAGTAGGTGACCGGAAGTCCGCTTTCCTGCGCCAATCGTTCTGCGTAGGCGCTCTTGCCTGAGCGCGCGCCGCCGAGGATCAAAGTCGTCGCCATGGTTATCCCCAATGCTTGTTGAAGGCCTGTCGCGCAGACCATTGTTGGATGATGGTGTGCACTTGCTTGAGTCCGTGCTGGATCACTGACGGACCGGGCTGCAGGATATCCGCCGACTTGATCTCATGGATGGCCCCCTGCTGCACGGCCGGGATGGACTGCCAACCGGGTCGGTTGATGACCTGTTCCGGCTGGAATTTCTTGCCGCACCAGGAGCCGATGATGATGTCAGGCTGGCGGGCGATGACAGCCTCGCTGTCGATCACCCGGTCTTTCGCACTGCTCTGTATCGACAGCTCGGCGAAGCAATCGCTGCCGCCCGCGATCTCGATCAGTTCGACCACCCAGCGGATACCGCTGATCATCGGGTCATCCCATTCCTCGAAATAGACCCGCGGTCTGGCCGGCAACAATGCGGCGGATTCGCGCACGCCGGCGATTGTCAGCTTGAGGTCGGCAACCAGTGCGGCTGCCTTGTCTGAGGCGTCTACCAAGGCGCCCAGTGTCGTGATCATCTGCAGGATCTGCGTGACAGAGCGCTGGTTGAAGGCGTGCACCTCGATACCTGCCTTGATCAACGAGGCGGCGATGTCGGCCTGCAGATCGGTACAAGTCAGCACCAGATCGGGTTGCAGTTCGATGATCTTGTCGATCTTGGCGCTGGTGAACGCGCCCACCTTGGGCTTTTCCTTGCGGGCGATCGCGGGCCGGGTCGTGTAACCGGAGATGCCGACGATGCGGTCCTGTTCGCCCAGCAGGTAGAGGACCTCGCAGGTTTCGGTGGTGAGGCAGACGATACGTTGCGGGCCGTTCATTTCGAGTCCCAACCGTTTTCCATCAGCATGTCGGACAGTGGTCGCTCCTTTGCCCAGCCGGTCTCGACCAGCATCGGCTCCTTGTAGAAGGTGCTGACATGGCCGATGCAAAGCAAGGCCAATGGTTTGGCGTCGGTGGGCATGCCGAGCAAGGCGCCCAGCTTGACCGGATCGAATATCGATACCCAGCCCATGCCCAGCCCTTCTGCCCTTGCCGCCAGCCAGAGGTTCTGGATGGCGCAACTGACGGAGGCGATGTCCATCTCCGGCAGGGTGCGGCGTCCGAAGACATGTTGCTCGCGCTTGTCGCACAAGGCGACGACTAGGAGTTCACCGCAATCGAGGATACCTTCGACCTTGAGCCGGAAGAACTCCGCCATGCGGGTGGTGTTTTCGACTTCACCGATCGCGCGGGCGGTCTTGATGCGCTCCTCGTCCACCAGGCCATGGATCTGCTTACGCAGTTCGCCGTCGCTGATGCGGATGAAACGCCAAGGCTGCATGAGGCCGACGCTGGGCGCGTGATGGGCCGCTTGCAGGATGCGCTCCAGAGCTAGTTGATCCACCGGTTTGGGGATGAAGTGACGCATGTCGCGCCGTTCCCGGATCACCCGGTAGATGGCTTCAAGCTCGGCGTCGGAATAACGGTGTTCGTTGCTCATTGAAAGAATCCTGCCGTGAGCGCTGGATTGGAAGGAAAGTAAAAGTGCAGGAAGCTCGCCGTCAGTGTGCCTGATCGATAGACCGGTTCACCCTTACCGTAAGGACTGGTGGCTGTCTGCCAGACAGGTAGGCTGCTATCGAAGACGCCATGATGGAAGGTGTGGGCGCTTATCCGGTCACCCTCGATCTCGAGCTGTTGCGTGCCGATCGCTTGTAGCGTCGTCTCGACACGGCTCTTGCCCGGCAACAGACTGAAGGCCGGCAGGTCGTTGACGGATGTGCTGAGTGCCATCATGCCGCCGCATTCTGCCAGGATCGGTTTGCCGCTGGCGTATGCCTGCTGGAGGGAGGCGCGCATGCTGTGGTTGGTGGAAAGCGCCGACATATGTAACTCAGGATAGCCTCCCGGCAGCCAGATCGCATCGGCATCGGGTACCGTCGCGTCATGGAGTGGGGAGAAGAAAGCCAGCGTTGCGCCCATCGCCTGCAGGCAATCCAGGTTGGCGGGATAGAGAAAACAAAAAGCCTCGTCGCGCGCGATGGCGATGGTCTGGTCCCTTAATCTACCCGGTGATCCATCCAGTGCTGGCTTTGCTGATGTAACGGGTGGCGCGAACGTCACCACGGGCGGCAGCGGCAAGGCAGAACTGAACGATAGCGCTTGCGCCGCTGCGGCGATGCGGGATTCCAGATCGGCGATCTCGCTCGCACGATGCAAACCGAGATGACGTTCCGGCATGCGGTAACGTTCCTCCTTGGCTACCGCCCCTAGCCATGTGAGGTGAGGCGGCAGGCTGCTGCGCAGGAAATCGGCGTGCCCGGTGCTACCGATCTGATTGGCGATGACACCAGCGGGGCGTATCGCCGGATCGTAGGCTAAAAGTCCGGCGGCCAATGCGCCAAAGGTCTGGGCCATGGCGCTGGCGTCGATGGTCAACGCGACCGGGATGCCGAATCGGGTGGCGATATCTGCGCTCGAGGGCTGGCCGTCGAACAGGCCCATGACGCCTTCGATCAGGATGACGTCGCTCTCCTGCGCGGCACGGTACAAGCGTTCGTGCACATCGGCTTCACCGCACATGCCGAGGTCGAGGTTATAGACGGGGCGGCCGCTGGCGACCTCGAGGATCATGGGGTCGAGGAAATCCGGCCCGCTTTTGAACACCTGCACACGCAGTCCGCGATCGCGCCAGGCGCGTGCGAGTGCCGCGGTGGTCAATGTCTTGCCCTGACCGGAGGACGGTGCCGAGAGTAGCAAAGCGGGACAAGTGACGCTGGTCATGGTGCGCTCGCTGGCATCAGCCCTTCTGAATCAGCGTTTGGATCAACATTAGTAGAGCGGCGCGCATCGCTAGAATTCGATGCCCGGCATGGCTTCTACACCAGCCGCAAACGCGTGCTTGATGGGCTGGCATTCGCTCACTGTATCGGCGAGCGCGATCAGGCTCGGCGGCGCGGCGCGGCCCGTGACAACCACATGTTGCATGGCAGGGCGTACGCCCAATGCCTCCGCGACTTCCTCGATGCTGACCCAGCCATACTTCAGCGCATAGGTGAATTCGTCGAGGATCAATAGATCGATAGCCGGATCTTGCAGGTAGCGGTAAGCCTGTTCCCAGGCTGCGCGGCCGGACTTGCGGTCGGACTCGGCGTCCTGCGTCTCCCAGGTGAAACCGTCGCCCATGACATGCCACTGGAGTGAAGCATGCTGACGGAAGAAGGCTTCCTCGCCGGTGTCGGAACGACTTTTGATGAACTGGATGACCGCGGCGCGCTTGCCGTGACCGAGTGCGCGGGCCAATAAGCCGAACGCTGCGGTGGACTTGCCTTTACCGTTGCCGGTGTGGATCAACAGCAGCCCGCGGGAGACGCGGGCCGCTTCGATATGGGCATCCACCACCGCCTTCTTGCGCTGCATGCGCGCAACGTGGCGGCCTGTCTTGTCGGTTTCGTTCAAACCTTGCTGGTTTTAGGCCGGATGAAACCGCTGACCAGGAAGCCATATGCGACCCAGGCAAGTCCGAGATACATCAGGGTGTAACCGACATACGGCAGGTAGTACTGGCCGATCGCCTCGGCAAAAGCCACGACCGGCATAGTGGCGACCTTGTCCGAGAAACCGTACCAGAACGCATTCGACAGCACGAAAGCGGTGCTGGCGGCGGCCCAGCCGAATAAAGCATATGGCAGGACGGCGAACGGTTTTTCACGCTTGGCCAACCAGCGGCCGGCACCCCAGACCAGGGCATACGTCGGGATTAGACCCCAATAACCCGGCGACATGCAGTAGTCGGAGACGCCTTTCCAGCCGAGCGCGTAGGCGTCCATACCGAATGCGACCAGCAATGCCAGGCCGAGCCAGCCGCTACGGGCGACCAGCAGGCCACCGAGGAACAGCACGGCCAGGGTGGCGTCAGGCAGGTAGACGGCGCTACCGAAATGCTGGGTGCGCGTCAGGACGATGACGGCCAGCAAACCGATCGCCAGCCATAATGATTTTTTGTTCTCAGCCAACATGTATAACTCCTTATTTGAGTGACGATATTGTAAACCTTATCCGGCGTCTTTACTTGGCCGGCGCGTAACGCACACTGACGAAGAGGTTCGACCCCGCCGTGTTGTAGATGAAGCCGCCGGCACTGGGGTTGCCGTCGTAGGCCAATGCATAATCCTTGTCGAGCAGATTGTTCACGCGCGCCTGTACTTTCCAGTCCTGATTGATCTTGTAATCCGCGGTCAGGTTGAAGATGGCGTAACCCGACAGCCGCTGGGTGTTGGCGGCATCGTTATAGCGCATGGACGACGCGATCATCTCGCCACCGAATCGCCAGTCGCCCCACTGCCTGGTGAGGTTGAGGCTGGCATGGCGATTCGCGCGACGGACCAGCAGCGCATCGGTATCGTCATCGCGCGGCGATTGCACATCGAGGTTACCGCGCAATTGCCAGCTATCCCAGCGCTGGCTGCCCGCAAGGGTCACGCCCTGGATACGCGCGTCATTGACGTTGAACGGCTGGAACAGGATCAGATCGACGGCGATCAGGTCGCGGATCTTGTTCTCGTAGGCGGTGACGGAAAAAGTGCGCTGGGTATCTTCGTATCGCAGGCTGGCTTCCATGTTCCTGGATTTTTCCGGCTTCAGCTGTGGGTTACCGAAGAAGGGGAAATATAGGTCGTTGAGGCTGGGTGCCTTGAATGCCGTGCCATAGCTGGTCGTCACACGCCAGTTCGGATTCAGCCGGAAGCCATAACCTAGGCCGCCGGTATCGTTGGTGCCGAACTGCGAGTTATGGTCGCTCCGGTAATTGGCTTGCAGGGAGTGCTTGCCCATATTGACCAGGTATCCTCCCATGTAACCCTCGTTGTCGCGGGCATCCGTGGCGAACCCGGCTGTGGTCTCGATGCGCTGCTCGAGTTTGTCGTAGAGCAAGGTCAACGTGCCCAGTGGCAAGGTCACTTCGTTCTGCCAGGAATACTGGCGCTGCTTGGTCTTGAAATAGGAGCGACCGAATTCGAGGAAGGATTCGGATTCGTCGATACCTTCGCCGGCCTTGACGGTGGAGAGCCAGTTGGCAGTGAACTGGTTCTTGCTGTAGACCGAGTAACTCAGTTGCGAGAGGTTGGCATGGTCGGAAAAATTGGTGGCGTTGAAGCGGCTGTCGAATTTGCTGCTGCCTTCACTCTGGTAGAGCTGGATACCGATCTCGTGGCCGACGGCGATCTTGTGCGAGAGCGATCCCGAGAAGGCCAGGTTGCGATAGCCGTCATCGTCACGGAATCGCGGGTTGCGTGTGCGGTAGGCGGAGTACCCGTCCGTATCCAGACTGGACAGGTTCAGCGAAAAGCTGGTGTCGCCGATCGTGCCGCCCACGCCGGCTTCAGCGGTCTTGGTGTTATAACTGCCATAGCCAGCACCCGCATAGAATTTCGGCGCACCCTCGCCCTTGCGCGTGAAGATCTGGATGACGCCACCGATCGCATCCGCCCCATAGAGACTGGAAGCCGGTCCGCGCAAGATCTCGATCCTGTCGATCTGCGCCAGGGGGATGTTCTCGAATGCCGTCGTGCCCAGGGTCGCCGAGTTGACGCGCATACCGTCAATCAGCACGACCACGTGGTCGGTATTGGTGCCGCGCAGGAAGACGCCGGACACTTTGCCCGGTCCGCCGTTATTGTTGATCTCAACGCCAGGCTGGGCCTGCAGCAGGTCAGTGATGGTATGCGCCCCGGCGCGTTCGATCTCTTCCCGCCCGATGAGCGTGGTATCGCCGATCACGGTTTCCTTGGTCTGGGGGATGCGGCTAGCGGTGACCACGATATCACCGGTCTGGAATTGCAATGGCGCGGCATAGGAGTTGGAGGAGAATAGCAAGCCGAGCAGGCTCGCCATGGCGGTTCTTTTCATTGTTCTGGTTTCCCTAAATCACATGCGACCCCGCATGTCTTTATCTGATCGAGGAAATACCGGGAACAAAAGCAGAAACGAAAGCGCCCTGAGACTGCTGGCGCATGCGTGTCAAAACCGTCACCCCGCGGTATTTCCATACTTAGGTCATCAGGCCGGTCTCCGGGCTCACAAGTCTTGATCCACGCCTTCCCAGGCGGATGCCCAGTGGCTGATTGTGGATCCTCACTCGTTTACCGTTGCGGGGGCAGCACAGGCATTGTTCCAGTGGATGGAACGCACCTGTTTCCCAGTTTCACCCGATCGCAAGACATGCGATAAGGGCACCTGACAACTTGCATCGATTATAGATTATGCAAACTGAAAGCTGAAAATTTATTTTCCATGTAACATGCTGTATTACTTTCAAAAATCCTTGTTAGCAGTTGACCATACAAGGATTTTCAAATTATAGTGCAGCCATGGAAGCCGATCTAAAAGCCCTCGAAGACAAGCTCAAGCAGCTCATCGCGCTTTGCCAGTCATTGCGCGAGGAGAATCTGGAATTGCGTCAGGACCTGGCGCAAGCCCAGGACGACGTCAAACAGCTCAAGGACAACATGGCGCAAGCGGGCTCCAGGCTTGAAGCATTGCTGCAGCGGCTACCAGAGGAATCCCTATGAGTGATATGCAGGGTGTCGATGTCAACATCATGGGGCGCGAGTTCAAGGTCGCTTGCAGCGACGATGAACGTGAAGGCCTGATCACGGCGGTCAATTACCTCGACAAAAAGATGCGCGAGATCCGCGATACCGGCAAGGTGGTTGGGGTCGAGCGTATCGCCATCATGGCCGCGCTCAACCTCGCACATGAACTGCTGACCACGCGCAGCGGCGGTTTTGACATTGGGGATTTCAAGCGTAGAATCGTATCCATGCAGGAACAGATTGACGAGGCGGTAGCCGAGCAAAACAATTTGTTCTGACTTCAAAGTTTCCAACAACTAGCAGTTGTCATATTCAGGTGCTAGTTTCCGGTTTGTTCCCTGCGATGTTGCTTAGGCTATATATTCCTTGAACTAGTCTTTGGCATCGGTTTCGGTCAATCGAGTCGCGGTGTGCGCGCTCAGCTTTTTAAGCGCGGGTGTGCCTAAAGCGCTCTAGTCCGTCACCACTTGAACCTTTTGGTTCAGGATGCTGGCTTAGGTAATGTTTGCAGGGACATCTCTATCGCAGGGCGTGGTATTTCAGATCCGCCAGGCTGATGATCTCGAGCGCACGTTCATGCGTGGCTTCGAGGATGACAGGCGGCGCCAGGCCTGCGTCGGCAGCCTCCTGCCAGCGCGCCGCACATAAGCACCAACGATCCCCTGGTCTCAAACCTTCGAAGCCGAACTCCGGCCTCGGCGTGCTCAAGTCATTGCCGCGCGAATAAGAGAAAGCGAGGAACTCTTCCGTCACCTGCGCGCAGACCGTATGGCTACCGGTATCCTCTGGCCCGGTCTCACAACAGCCGTTGCGCGTGAAGCCGGTCGTCGGGTCCAGGCTGCACACCTGTAATACGCTACCTAGTACATTCTTTGCCATCGGGTAAGTGCCTTCGAGATTTAGTGTCTGGCGTTTATCATACGAAAATATTCAACTCACCGAGAACAATAATGCGTTACTGGCTCATGAAATCCGAACCTGCCGACGTCTCTATCGACGATCTGGCGAAGATGCCGAACCAGACGGTGGACTGGTATGGGGTACGTAATTACCAGGCGCGTAATTTCATGCGCGATCAGATGAAGGTCGGCGATGGGGTGCTGTTCTATCATTCCAACTGCGAAGAACCGGGGATCGCCGGCATCGCCGAAGTCTCGGCCTTAGCCTATCCGGACCGCTTGCAGTTCATCAAAGGCCATAAGTACTTCGACCCCAAAGCCACGCCGGAGAATCCGAGATGGTTCAACGTCGACGTCAAGCTGGTGCGCAAGACACGTTTGCTCAGCCTGAAAGCCATGCGCGAGAACCCGAAGCTTTCCAACCTCAGGATCCTGCAGCGCGGCAATCGCCTGTCCATCACGCCGGTCGACCCTGCCGACTGGGAGACCATCATGGAATTGTTGAAGTGATGCGCTTGTACCAATAGAAAACGGCCCTGTTGGGCCGTTTTTTTATGGCTTAGCTGATGACTTACCTCAAGGCTGATCTAGGCTACCCATGGATTTCGGGTAGGTCACCAGACCCCAGGGCATCTTCTTATCGCCGATGCGCTTGGTCACTTCCAGCTTGTCGGCGTCGATCACCAATACCTCATCGGACTTGCCGCAGGCCAGCAGGATCTGTTTGTCATCTGGGGTAAAGGTGAAGTGCCAGCAGCGGTTGCCGGTAGGGATGTCCTTGATCTTGTCGAAGCTCTTGGCATCGAACACTTCCAAGGTCTTGGCCTTATTGGCCGCCACGAAGATGCGCTTGCCGTCGCGGTCGAAAGCGATGCCATAAGGGCTTTCACCGGTCTTGACGGTCTTCACCGGCTTGAATGCGCTATCCAGGATCAGGAAGCTGTTGCCGTATTCCAGCGTCGCCACATAGAAGCTGCCATCGGGCGAAGTCTTGATGCCGCGGGGGCGCAGGCCAAAATCCTTGGTGGCGATGGTGTGCTGCAATTCGCCGGTCTCGAGATCGTGCACGGTGATGGTGTTATCGGCCTCATTGGTGATGATCAGGTGCTTGCCGTCCTTCGAGAACTCGATACCTTCGGTCTCGGGACCACCGACGATCTCGCGTACCTTCTTGCCGGCCTTGATGTCGACGACAGCGATACGGGCAGGTTCAGCGGCCTCATCGTCGTCATCTTCCTCTTCCTTCACCGCTTCACCGGGTTTCGGAGGGGGTCCGCCTTTGGAGCTGGGTTCGAAGGAGATGAAGGCATAATCGCCTTTAACGCGCACGAACTCCGGGTTCTTGCCGATCTCGACATGCTGGACTAGCTTGCCGGTCGCGGTATCCACGACGGAGATGTTGCCGTTATCCTTGTTGGCGGTGATCAGTAGCTTGCCGTCATCGGTCACGCCGATGCCGCGGGGGCCTTCACCTTGCACCTCGATGTCGCCGATGGTCTCCATCGTGGCGAGGTCGATGACCGTGACGCCACCATCCTGATTGGTGACATAGGCGACATTCTCAGCCTTGAGGGAGGCCGACTCCGCCGCAGGATCAGCTTCAGGTTGCGGGGTTTCCGCTTCTTTCGAGCAGGCGCCGAGCAAGCTGGCGGAGGCAAGGATCGCTGCCACCGATGCAAGGCGCAATCGGGCGACGATGGGTTGATTATTCATATGTGAGATCTCCTCTTATAGATTCTTTGAAACACCGATAAAACACAATGTCTAGGGTTGGTCTGTCTCGAGCCGCATAGGTTCATTATGCATCGTACCTACCAAATGGCTGATTCCTTATGTGATCAAGCAATTTCCATTCTTGAAGCTGAAAATTGATTAGTCACCTTATAAACAGAGGCTTAGCCGGATCATTGGGAAGGGCGGGGCAAAGTCGGCTGCTTGCAGCCACCATGTGGCTGTTTAGCCCAAAAATAGCCGATAGGCCGGGTTGTCGCTCTCGTCCCAGTAGGGGTAACCCAGGTTGTCGAGGAAGGCCTTGAACTCGACCTTGTCCGCCGGCGGTACTTGCATCCCTACCAGCACGCGACCGTAATCGGCGCCATGGTTGCGATAATGGAACAAGCTGATGTTCCAGTCGTGACCCATGGTGTCGAGAAACTTCATCAAAGCCCCAGGTTTTTCAGGGAATTCGAAACGGTACAGCTGTTCATGCTCGGCCTGAGGTGCATGGCCACCGACCAGGTGTCGCAGGTGCAATTTCGCGACTTCATTGTCAGTCAGGTCCAGCGCCCCCAACCCCTGCGTCTGCAACATCTGTACCAGACGACTCGATTCGTTGCGGTCATGGATCGCGACACCCACGAAGATATGAGCTTGCTTGGGATCGGAATAGCGGTAATTGAATTCGGTGATGCTGCGATCGCCGAGCAGGCGGCAGAACTTCTTGAACGAACCCGGTACTTCAGGGATGGTGACCGCCATCACCGCCTCGCGCTTCTCACCGATCTCGGCGCGTTCGGCGACGAAGCGCAATCGATCGAAGTTCATGTTGGCGCCGGAAGCGATACCGACCAGCGTCTTGCCCCGGGTCTGGTTGCGTTTGACGTATTCCTTAAGCCCCGCCACTGCGAGGGCGCCAGCGGGCTCCAGGATGGAACGGGTGTCTTCGAACACATCCTTGATCGCGGCGCAGATGGCGTCGTTATCGACCAGGATCATCTCGTCGACGTATTCCTTGGCCAGCGCCAAGGTATGTACCCCGACCTGCTTCACCGCGGCTCCGTCGGCGAACAGCCCGACCTGCTCCAGCATGACGCGTTCACCCTTCTTCAAGGATTGCGCCATGGCATCGGCATCGGCGGCCTCTACGCCGATCACCTTGATCTCGGGGCGGACCTGCTTGATGTAGGCAGCGATGCCGGCGATCAATCCGCCGCCTCCGACACAGCAGAAGATGGCCTCGATCGGTTCGTGATAATCGTCCAGTATCTCCATGGCGATCGTGCCCTGGCCGGCGATGACATCGGGATCATCATACGGATGAACGAAAGTGAGGCCCTGCGATTTCTCCAGTTCAAGCGCGTGGACATAGGCATCTGAATAGGAGTCACCAAACAATACGACCTCGGAGCCACGGCTACGGACGGCATCGATCTTGATCAGCGGAGTGGTGGTCGGCATGACGATCACGGCGCGACAACCGAGTTTCTGCGCCGCCAGGGCGACGCCTTGCGCATGGTTGCCGGCGGACGCTGCGATGACCCCGCGATCCAGCGCTTCCTGCGACAGGTGGGCCATCTTGTTGTAGGCACCGCGCAGCTTGAATGAAAAGACCGGTTGGGTGTCCTCACGCTTGAGCAGGATCTTGTTGCCCAGACGTGCAGAAAGGTTAGGCTGGATCTCCAGCGCGGTCCTCTCTGCAACATCATAGACGCGGGCCGTGCGGATTTTTTCCAGGTAGTCGTTTTTCATTTAGCAGTTCTGGGGTGTATCATTCAAAATTGCTCTCGATTATAAAGAAAACGTAAGGATTAAAGTAAAAATGGCAACACAAGACGAATTAAAACAACAAGTAGCAGAAGCTGCTATCGCCTACGTCAAGAGTGGCATCATCGGTGTCGGCACCGGGTCCACCGCCAACTATTTCATCGACGCGCTGGCCAAGGTCAAAGGCAAGATCGACGGCGCTGTCGCCAGCTCGGAAGCCACGGCAGAGCGCCTGCGCAGCCACGGGATCAAGGTCTATGACATGAATCAGGTCGACAGCCTCGACATCTATGTCGACGGTGCCGACGAGATCACCGAGCACATGCACATGCTGAAGGGTGGCGGCGGTGCGCTGACCCGTGAAAAGATCGTCGCGGCAGTCGCCAGATCATTCATCTGCATCTGCGACCAGAGTAAGCTCGTGCCGGTGCTCGGCGCGTTCCCGCTGCCGGTGGAAGTGATCCCGATGGCGCAAGCCCAAGTGGCGCGTGCCCTGGTAGCGATGGGCGGCCAACCCAAGTTGCGTGATTTCACCACCGATAACGGCAACAAGATCCTGGATGTGTCTGGCCTCAAGATCGTCGACCCGGTCGCGACCGAAGCCCAGATCAACCAGATCGTCGGCGTCGTTACCAACGGCCTGTTCGCAGCGCGTCCTGCAGATGTTTTGTTGCTGGCCACGCAAGATGGTGTCAAGACTTACAAGCGTTGATACGCGGCAGCAAAAAGAACCAGACAAGTACATGAAAATGTCACAATCGGATGTTAGTCTAAAAGACTGACACAAAAGCGTTAAAGGACTGCGTGATGCAATTTGAACATACCTACAAGCAATACGATGCCGAACTGGAATCCGTCCGCGCCAAAGTGCTGCAGATGGGCGGCCTGGTCGAGCAGCAGATCGTCAACGCCCTCGACGCGCTGGTCAACGCCAATGCCAAACTCGCCGACGATGTCGTTTCCAACGATCATCGCGTGAATGCGCTGGAAGTGCAGGTCGACGAGGATTGCAGTCATATCATCGCCCGCCGCCAGCCCGCAGCCGGCGACCTGCGCATGATCATGATGGTGGTCAAGACCATCACCGACCTCGAACGTATCGGCGACGAAGCCACCAAGATCGCCCGTGTCGCGCAAAAGATCTATGAATCCGACCGCATGTACACGCCGCGTTTCAACGAGATTAAGACCATGGTCGGCCTGGTGCGCGAGATGCTGCGCACTTCGCTCGATGCTTTCGCCCGTCTGGATG
>CABHOJ010000051.1 GCA_902168195.1 uncultured Methylotenera sp. | reverse complement strand
GCCGACATAGAAAGTCCTTCCGCTACCATCAGGCTGTATCCAGTTACCACTCTGCCGGCATGAAGGTCGATTGCCGCCAGCATTAAATTGATCGGTAAGATAGAGCTCTACTGCATAGTCAACGCTGTGCTCGCCGCTGTAATCATCAACAGCACCATCCCAACGGGTAATGCGAGCTCCTAAGCGGTCTCTCAGGAAGTGAATAAGGCGGCTCCAATCAGGAACCATGTGGCAAGCTTCACCAGGTAGGCTTAGAAATCCTGTGCCGTTCTGTCCACCAACCCCAAAAAGAGCTGATGTATCTCCGAGGCTGTAAGAGTTGTGCCATCCATGAATGCCGCGACCGCGGCTAGTTATAGGGCCAAATCTGTTACCTAAACATGCCAGTAGATCAAAGAAGAACTCACCAACGCCCTCATGAGTAAATACAAAGGTGCAATTCAGGTAGTCGGTTATTGCGGTATACGGGCTGATGTCTGATTTAGGTTTTGGTAGGTGGATTAACTTAGGCTTTTTATTCTGGATAACGAGCAAATAACTTTCCCCGTCATCACCGATAATCTCTGGATATAAACTTTCCCCCCGTATTACCAGACGGGGGTCGGCTGCGTTTGGCGGCTCGAGGGAGTCACCAGGCAGGACAATTCCACCTTCGTTCGATGGCGCGAGCGCCGCTGGCGCTTCGCTCTGTACCATCGAGCCGAAGGCGGGTTCATCAAAAGCAGTATGTTTAGGATTGTAGCTCATACAAGGGTAATTTAAGTACCCTTGCAGAATACACAAAGAAAAAGGGTATTACAAGTACCCTTGAGGGTATTCTATATCCCTTTAGATGATATCTTTTCGGTTGGTGATCTTGATCTCACCTGACACGACCTTCCAGAAGTTGGACATTCTATTAGCTAGATTAAGGCCAACTGAACGAGGTGCGCTTGGACCTTCAGCCGGAAAGAAGTCCCGAATTTTTATGCCGAGAATCTCCTCATACTTACGAACAGTGCGTTTGCTATGAACTATGTAAAGCACTTTCCAACCGAAGTGATGGCCCACACGTAGCATACCGATTGCAGCTTCCAATTCGTCAATATTGCCAGGGGTTGATATCACACGATCTTCAATCTCTTGAAGTTGCTTTTTTTGGTTTGAGGTAAGTTTGGCTAATCTTTGATCGTATGGAATATCCGGTATATCAAGAATGTTCTTAACGATATCTGTAGCTTTCTGATCTATGGAATTGGAAGATTTTTGGGTGGTCATAATTGCTCCTAAGTATAGAAGCACAATAATTTAGAAAGGGGATTTGATCAACCCTTTCACAACATAGTAAAAATTTGTTACAAGGATTAGACTTATATTCTTAATAAAGAAAGCATAAAAATGCCAAGACCAGAAAAAATATCAATCGGTGTTTTGTTTGGACGACCAAACTTTATCCTTCAAGAATCACTCGGGGAAATTAGTGAACTAATCATTGATAGTATGGATGGAAAAATCCTGGATCTTGAATTGTTTACTGAATTTGAGATGCGCCCATCCACACACCTTAGGTTACGATCAGCCGATTCAATAAAATATCTACATATTGATGCCTCGAACGTAATTTATACGAGGGATCATTATGACAAAGCGCATACAGCAGATTGGAATGAACTGAAATCAGAGTTCGTCAGTATCTGGAACTTGATAAAAAAAACGAAGAAAATAAACGAAGTGCGCAGGATAGGGGTTGTTGCTGAGTATAAAATCAGTTGTCCAAACAACGACCAATCCTCTGTGCTAATGGACAAGGTGACAAAACTCGGAATTCAGGATGGTAATAAAAAATTCCAACTCGCCTATGAAACACATTACCCCTTAGACAAAACAGATACCTCTTCCACTGAAAACCAAGAATTTATCAACGTTATCCATCAAATTTATGATGGTCTGATTGATGGCCATCACAGTGAGGACGGTTACATACATGTATTACTAGATGTTCAACATTACTACGCGCCTGTTTCACAATCTTCTAAAGTGATAGATGAAGTAACTAAACTCTATAAGGTATTTTCAGAGCATGAGTCCGAACTAAAAGAACAACTGAAGAAACTAGGACTCATCAATGACGAATAGACAATCAAGAAGGTCAGGCAGAATAGCTAGGCAAAAACCCCTACTAACTCATGAAACAAAAATTGGCACCTCTACCACTGATAGAAGTTCCTCAACTAAGGAATTAGGTACCACAGGCTGGGCAAATAGTGGAGCAGACAATTTCCAAAAGATTGCGCCAAGACCAAAGTCTGCACAATCCTGGAGCTGGAATGAGACTTATACATTTGTCGGTGTTGTGATAGCTTTGGGAGGTTTATTATGGGCTGCCTCAGCTGCTTATACGAAACTAGATACTAAGGTAGAAAGAGCTGAGCAAGATATTGATAGTCTTCAAGATAAAACTGAAGCAATAACCAAAAATATGATCGAAAACAACGTCAATATTGAGAATATAGCAAAAGATGTATACGAGATTAAGGTGGAGACTAGAAAAATAGAGCAATCTGTTTCTAATAAGAAGTGATTAGTTGAAGTATCTCCTGAACGTAAGACCACCAATAATTACCAAGATATTAGAAATATAAATTAATAATTTATTTAAGTATCAGTCATTTGAGTAGTTAAATATACTGGGTTGTGATTCCAATTGTCGTGGGTTCGAGCCCCATCAGCCACCCCATCTTCCCTAAGCTCATTGATCCTTGACCGCCAGCTTGCCTGTTCTCGGAGCGCGCCACGCGGGCGGCACCTTGTTGGCCGACTTGTCTTGTGCAAGAACGCGGTCGTTCGTGATCAATTTAGCCCCGCTATCGTCTCTCCCTATCCAGATATCCTCCGACATCAGCGGTTCATAGCCTGCTGCGACGATCACGGATTGCTTCGTCACCTGGCGGTATCTTTGCTGATTGGATTCCTGTCGGATGCGCTTGTAGCAATTCAGGCTCTCGTACCGATAGCCCTCGTCGTAGAGTGCGACACATAAGTTCAGCCATGCGATGTCTTTTTCAGTCTGATCCTCTTGCGCCACCGTACCTAGAGAGGGGCTGAATAGATAGTTCTCCACCGAATTCTCGTACGCCATCGTCAGTTGCGTCCCATGCTTGGATAAGCGGCTCAACGCTCTACCGTAGTAGTACCATGCCGCACCGCTGTTCGGTACAGAGGCAATCCACCGAAGGCTATGCTGTTTGAGAAGCGTCCACTTTTTTGCGTTCAAGAGCTCACTTGCCTCATTGAGGTAGGTCTGGTTTTCAGTGAGGTCTGCCGCTTTGGCATACCGTTCTTTCGCAGATGGATGGCTCTTCAGATAGATGGAGTCGACTTCGGGCAGTTGCATAAGGGCGAGTGTGATGTTCTTTGCCCCCTCGGGATTGTATTTGGCGAGCGTGAATGCTATCGAGAACCCCTTGTCGTCCGCTTGCTGCTCGAGTTCCCTCGAGAATTTCATAGCGGATAGCACGAAGAAATCCACCCCTTGCTTGATCGCCTCATCCTTCGACTGCCCGCGCCTGATCGATCGATTGGCACGTACATTGGCAGTTTGCAGGATCTTGTCCACTGCACCTCGTTTCATATCGGCGTGTTTTAGGATGAGGTGCGCCAATTCATGTCCCATTAGCGCCGCAACAGCATCCTTCTGCCACTTGATGAGATCCAGTAGCGAGATATCGATCTGGATGGTGGGATAGTCATCCAGGAATTTCGCAAAGGCATTCCTGCCCATGCCGGTGCAGACGAACAAGCCAGCGCCGTAGTTGGATGCACTCGTAAGATTGAAAAAGACCTCCTTGAGCATAGCGATGTGCTGGGTTTGAACCGAAGGCACGACTTGCTCCGCTGGCACGAACAAGTGAGAGAACTCCTTGGGATAAGTGCCGTCGATGAATGTGCATCGTACGTTAGGATCTGCGAGCGCATTGAAGGATGCGCAAAGTAAAAGCGTGAAGATTATTCTCATTATTGGGCTTTCACAGTCGGTCGGCAAAAGACGTGTCGAAGGCAATATACAGCACCTTTTACAAGTTTTGATAGATGACATGGTCACTCGCCGGCGCGATACCTTGCTTGAATCCCATGAATTATTTATCGACGCCGGAGTCACTTTTATAAGTCTTGCAACCCTGTTCAAGGAGTTCTCATGACGCCAAGGCATCTATGGAGTCTATGTACCGAGAGTATCCAGCGATGGAACGATGATTATGCGCAGAGCATGGGCGCAGCCCTGGCGTATTACGCCATGTTCTCCATCGCGCCTCTGTTGCTGATCGTGATCTCGCTGACAGGCATCTTCTTTGGGCCGGAAGCGATACGCGGGGAAATATTCGCGCAGTTACGCGGTCTGATGGGAGACGATGGAGCGCTGGCAGTTCAACAGCTCCTGGAAAGTGTGAGCCAGCCTGAAAAAAGCCTGCTGGCAACGCTGGTAGGGACTATCGTCCTCGTCATCGGGGCGACAACCGTGTTCGGGGAGTTGCAGGACGATCTGGACCGCATCTGGAAAGTCCCCGCGCGCGAAAAGGAAGCAGGCTTGTGGCGTTTGATCCGAAGCCGCATCCTGTCCTTTGGCATGATACTGGGCATCGGGTTCTTGCTGCTGGTATCGCTGATCTTCAACGCCATCCTGGCGGCATTGAGCAAGTGGTGGGCACCGATCTTCGGAGAATGGGCGAGAGTCGCCTCCGTCAGTAACTTCATCATCAGTTTTCTGATGGTCACCGCCATGTTCGCGCTGATCTACAAGTTCATGCCGCGCGCCAGGATATTGTGGTCAGACGTGATCGTCGGTTCGCTGGTCACCGCCTTGCTCTTCACGATCGGCAAGACCCTCATCGGCATCTATTTGGGAGAAAGCGGGGTTGCCAGTGGCTATGGTACGGCAGGTTCGCTGATCGCCTTGTTGATCTGGGTCTATTATTCCGCACAGATTTTTCTCATGGGCGCAGAATTCACCAAGATTTATGCGGAACGACACGGTTCGATGAAATAACCCTGACGTCCGGATGACTTAATTGATAGCACCTCGCAATGCAGCTATAGTAGCGATGGTTCTTACGATCAATCGCCTGCATGCATAACAGAAAGTCTGTTTGATGGCTGCACAACGCCCTGTCCTCATCATCATCGACGATGATCCACTGATCACCGATACCCTGCATTACGTCCTGAGCAAATACTTTGAGGTCTGTGTGGCCGAATCGCGCGCCCAGGCCAAGAGTTTGCTGCGCCAACTCGAAACACCGCCCTCGTTGGCTCTGGTCGATCTCGGTCTACCGCCTGTTCCACACAAGCCGGACGAAGGCTTTAAGGTCATCGGCGAATTGCTCGCGCACTCCCCGACCATGAAGATCCTGGTGCTCTCTGGGCAGAACGAAGACGTCAATGTCAAACATGCGCTGGCATTGGGTGCTGTCGACTTCATCCCCAAGCCATGCGATGTCGAGCGCTTGAATGAGCTACTGCAAAACGCACTCAAGATGCAGGATGCCGAACTCGGAGCGATCAGCCGCGAAGACGATGATGGCGGCTTGCTCGGTGCCAGCTTGCCGATGCAGACCCTGCGCACCCAGATCAGCCAGTTCGCCGACGCGCCATTCCCTGTGCTGATCGAAGGCGAGTCCGGTAGCGGCAAGGAGCTGGTCGCGAACTGCCTGCATCGCTTGAGCAAGCGTTCCAAGCAGCCATACCTTTCCGTCAATTGTGCCGCGATCTCCCCCATGCTCGCGGAGTCCATCCTGTTCGGTCACGGCAAAGGCGCTTTCACCGGTGCCGCGAACTCCCACACCGGCTACTTCGAGGATGCAGGCGAAGGCACCTTGTTCCTGGACGAGATCGGTGAGTTGCCGATGGAATTGCAAGCCAAACTACTGCGTGTGCTGGAGAATGGCGAGTACCAGCGCATCGGCGAGACCCAGACCCGAAAGAGCCGAGCCCGTATCGTGGCAGCGACCAATCGCGATCTTCGCGATGAAGTGCGATCCGGCCGCTTCCGTATCGACCTGTACCATCGCCTGAGCGTGTTCAGCGTGCGCGTCCCGCCATTGCGCGAATTGGAAGAAGACCGCTATCTGTTACTGGAGCACTTCAGCGAATTCTATGCTCGTGAGACCAACCAGAAGACCTTCAAGCTGGAACCCAAAGCCAAGGATCGCTGGCTCGATTACCACTTCCCCGGCAATGTGCGCGAGCTTCGCAATATCATCATCCGGCTGATCGCCAAATACGCAGGGCAGTCGGTGAGCGATACCCAGTTGGCGGCAGAGCTCGACCTGGCGCAGCAGTTGGCGGCGCCGAACGAAATGCCGTTGGTGAACGACGAAAACGGTTTGGCCAACTATGCCCATCGGCATCTGCAGACCCAGGCCAACGTCAATCTGGATGTCGTGCTCAAGGCTTGGGAAAAGGCTTATGTCGATGCCGCTCTGAAGATCACGCACGGCAATCTGAGCCAGGCTGCCAAACTGTTGGGCGTCAATCGTACGACGCTGTACAGCCGTATCCAGCTGCAAGAGGACTACAAGGACTAGGGCCTTCTATGTACTACGCCCATTTCGGCCTTAAGCAGCCTCCCTTCAAGATCACCCCCAACACCGACTTCTTCTTTTCCGGCGGTAATCGCGGGGCCGTGCTCGATGCGCTGATCTACGCCATCACCAGTGGTGAAGGCATCATCAAGGTGGTCGGCGAAGTCGGTAGCGGCAAGACCATGCTGTGCCGTATGTTGCAGACCTTGTTGCCGGAGAAGGTCGAAAGTGTCTATCTGGCTAACCCCAGTGTGGCACCGGAGGATGTGCTGCATGCCATCGCCTTCGAACTGCAGCTCAAGCTGCCCAAGAACGCAGACCGCCTGCAGGTCATGCAGGTACTGCAGAAATATCTGCTGGATCGTCATGAGCAGGGTAAGCAAGTGGTGATCTTCGTCGAGGAAGCGCAAGGCATGCCGATCGCCACGCTGGAAGAGATCCGCCTGCTGTCTAACCTCGAGACCAAGCACGACAAGCTGCTGCAGATCGTCTTGTTCGGCCAGCCTGAGCTCGACGTCAACCTCAACCAGACGCAGATCCGCCAGTTGCGCGAGCGCATCACCCATGGATTCAATCTGGGGCCACTGGAAGAAGGAGATGTCGGCGAGTACCTGATCTTCCGCCTGCGCACCGCGGGCTACTTTGGGCCGCACCTCTTCAACAAATCCGCGATCCGTCGTCTTTACAAGGCGTCCGAAGGCTTGGTCCGTCGCGTCAATATCCTCGCCGATAAAGCCTTGCTCGCGGCATTCGCCGAGAATGTCTACCAGGTCACGCCCAAACATGTGAAAGCGGCGATCGGCGACAGTGAGTTCGGTGCAGAACAGCTGAAGCGCAAGAGCAGTCGCCATGTCTACTATGCTGCCGCGGGGATCGTCCTTCTCGGATTGGGGGCTGGTTATCTACTCCATCATTACTGGCCGTCACCCCAGGTAGCCGAACCTGCCCTGAACGCAGCCGACAAGGCAGCTGCGCCGGCTGCGACCGAGACCGCCCCCCAGATTGCTGCGCCGGTGGCCACGCCGGCACCAAGTCCGCAGGAGTCTGTGGCTGCGCCTGCGACCGCTGCGGCGCCGCAACCCACAGCTTCCGTCACGGCTCCCATGCCTTCACCTGCGCCAGCAGCAGAGTCGCCGGTACCGGTCGAGCCCGACGATATCCTCAGCAGGCGGCTTGTAGCGACAAAAAACTGGCTGAGCCAGAAACCAACTTCCACCGTGACCATTCAACTGATGGGAGGTAACAGCGACGCGCATATGAAGAACCAGCTGGAAACCTTGAGCCAGCAGGTGTTGCTGGACGAAGTGTATGTATTCCGCACCCAGGTGCGCGGCAAGCCGTTCATGAGCGTGATGTACGGTAGCTATGCCAACCGTGATGAAGCGTTGCAAGCCGTCCAGAAACTACCCAGATGGTTACGGACAAATCGCCCACAACTCAGAACGGTTGGTGGCATAATAGAAGAAACAAAACAATTTCAATAAGTTAATGTTGCAGTCTTAAACTGCTTGTGAGATAAGATGCATAGTGTGTATGCATGGGGAGAGTGGGGCGTGTTCAATAAGAATACTCTGGTAGTTTCGACGATCGCCATATTGTCGTTGACGTCTTGTGCCCATCGCTCCGTCGTCCCGCCATCCACAGGTCACATCGATGGTGCCGGTAGTACCCCCCAGGCCGATCAGACCATGAACAAGGCCGACATCCCCAAGCCGGTCAAAAGCAATGTCTACCTCCCGCCGCCCAAGCCGCGCGCCAAAGAACAAACCTACAGCGTCGTCGTCAATGAAGTGCCCGTGAAAGAGATCCTCTTTGCGCTGGCCCGTGAAAGCAAGCTTAACGTCGATATCCACCCGTCCATCCAGGGGCGCGTGACCCTCAATGCGGTCGACCAGACCTTGCCTGCGATCCTGGAGCGTTTGGCCAAGCAGGTCGACCTCACCTACAGGATCGAAGGCAATGTCCTGAGCATCGGTCCCGATCTGCCGGTGTTGCGCAATTACAAAGTCGATTACGTCAACATGTCGCGCGACACCACGGGCTTTATCGGCGTGGCGGCTGAGATCGCGAGTGCGGGTCGAGGTGCTACAGCTGGCGCTGCAGGCACTACTGGCACAACCGGAGGTGCCGTTGGTGGCGCCGGTGGTGTTGCCACAAATAGCTCTCGCAGCCAAGTACAAAGCCTCTCCAAACATCATTTTTGGGAGAGCCTCGTCCAGAATATCAAAGATATCTTAGCCGAGACAGATAAAGAGGTCTTGATCACCAGAAGCGGTAGCTCTTCCCAGACCGATGCAACCCGTGCTGCCCAGCAGAATGTTGATCAAAGTTCAACCGAAAACTCGGCGCCGGTCGTGCAAGGCTCTACCGCTCAAGAGCGTGAGGAAGCTAGGGCCGAATACAAAACACTATTTGCCGCAACAGTTATCGCCAATGCCGAAACAGGTATCATCAGCGTTCGTGGCAATAGCAAGCAGCATGAAAAGGTGCAGGAGTTTTTGGACAAGGTCATGTCCAGCGCAAAACGACAGGTGCTAATCGAGGCCACGATCGTTGAGGTCAGGCTGAATGACGGCTACCAGGCTGGCATCGACTGGAGCCGGTTGAATAACCCGGGCAACAGCGGATTCACATTTCAGCAACAGTTCACGCCACAGATCACTTCAAGCCCCAGCAACACAGGTGCCAGTCGCGGGCTGATTGCAGGCTATACCAATCCGGCCAGTGCTCTTGGAAATATCGCGGCATCGATTAGTTTACTGAGACAGTTTGGAGATACCAAAGTCCTATCGAGCCCGAAGCTGATGGTATTGAACAACCAGACTGCTGTACTCAAGGTGGTGGATAACCTGGTGTATTTCACTTTGCAGTCGCAGATCTCTCAGGCGACTGTCGGTGCAGGGGGTAGCAACCTGCAATCCTTTACCACTACGCCCAATACCGTGCCGATTGGTGTCGTCATGAGCGTGACGCCGCAGGTCAATGAGGGCGGCGAGGTCAATATCAATGTACGACCTACCATTTCCAGCCTGATCCGTTACGTCCCGGATCCCAACCCAAGTCTGAATGCGGCAGGGATCCCCAATCAAGGGATTCCCGAGATCCAGGTGCGGGAGATGGAGTCCATGCTGCAGATCAATAGCGGCAATACTGCTGTGCTCGGCGGCCTGATGCAGGACCAGATCCAGCGAAATACGGATAAAGTGCCGGGCCTCTCGAACGTGCCGGGTATCGGTCGATTGTTCACAGGCCGTAACGATGTGAGCAGAAAGACAGAGCTCGTGATCTTCTTGCGCCCGACCGTCATCAAGAGCGCCAGCCTGGAAAGTGATGAACTGCAGTCCTACAAGCGCTTCCTGCCGGAGCAGCAGTTGAATCGCTCGCTCGAGGGCAATGGTTACTGATCGTATGAGCTTGCTGATCAAAGCCCTGGACAAAGCCGAACAAGGCAAAAAGGCCGAAGAGCAAACATCTTTATCTACCGGTGAATTGTCTCTGGAGCCTGTCAGCGGTAGCGGAGACTCGATGCAGTCGCCTCTCAACGAGCAGCAGGGCGAGCACTTGCAGGCGAATCAGCAAGCGGCATCCACTGTCTTCGCTGCGAAACAAACGCGGGCTAAGCCCGGATCTTCCCGGAACATCCTCCTGATCGCGGCGGTCGCGTTGTTCGTGATGCTATTGATCGGTTTCCAGATATACAACTACCTGCAGGCCTTATCGCAACCCGAACTGATCCTGCCCAAGCCTGTTGCAGCCGTGACGCCGACACCGCCACCATTAGAGCCTGTCGAGCCGTCAGTGATTTCCCCGCCGTCTGCACCGAGTGAACCGGCACCGATGGAGAAGCCTGTAGCCCAGCCATCGTCCAATGAACCACGTGTTGTGGAATCTGGACCTGAGGCAGTCGCTTCTTCAGCCAGCCGCCTGCCGAAGGCCACGAAGCCAGAACCAATGACGTTTGGCGAGCCCATCGAAGAGCGCAGGGACAGTACGATGCAAGTGTCCAAGAACAGCACAGGCCCGCGGGTGAGTCCGGAGTTGATGGCCGCTTATCGTGCGTTCAATGCCGGCGACGATGCCGAGGCACAAGAACTCTATCGTAAGGTGTTGCGTACAGACCTGCGTAACGTGGATGCCTTGCTCGGCATGGCAGCGATCGCCCAGCGCCAGGGCCGATCTCAGGACGCCATGGGCTGGTACGGCAAAGTGCTCGAAGTAGAGCCGCGCAATCCGATCGCGCAGGCCGCGATGCTGAATGCCGTGAGTCAGGCGGACCCAGTCACCTCCGAGAGTCGCATCAAGAACCTGTTGGTGCAGCAGCCCAATTCGGCCAACCTGCATGCCGCACTCGGCAGCTTATACACGGAGCGTGGCCAATGGACGGCTGCCCAGCAGTCTTATTTCGAGGCCCACAGACTGGAGCCAGGAAATCCTGAATATGCCTTCAACCTCGCCATCAGCCTCGATCAACTAGGCAAACCATCGCTGGCGCTCGATTACTATAAAAAGACGCTGGAACTGATCCAGCGAAATACCACCACTTCGATTGATCGTCATCAACTGGAATCGCGCATCTCGCAGTTACAGTGATGGAAGGCGTCGAATCGGCGTCCGGTTGGTTGTGGTGGCTGGTTAAATCTGATACATAGTCTTTAATAATCAAGAAAAATCCAATAGAGAACGAGTGGGCTGATGGCTGAGCAACGGCGCAAAATGCGGTTAGGCGAATTGATGGTGCAACAGGGCCTCATCAGTCAGGACCAGTTGCGCATTGCGCTGATGGAGCAGGAGCAGAACAACATCCCGCTCGGTCGTCAGTTGGTCAGGCTAGGCTTCGTCACCGAAGTCATGGTGCGCGATCTGGTGGCGCATACCATCGGCCAGGAAAGTATCGACCTCACTACCGTGATTGCCGATGCCGAAGCTTTGAAGCTCGTTCCTGAAGAATTCGCCCGTCGTTATCACCTGCTACCCGTCGCCTATGAGGATTTGAGTAAATCCCTCATCGTCGCCATGTCCGACATGTTCAACGTTGTGGCGCTCGACCAGTTGCGCGCCATCCTGGGCGGCCAGATCCAGGTCAAGCCGGTACTCGCGGCAGAAGCCCAACTCGAAGAGTATATCGACCAGTTCTACGGCTATGAGCTCTCCGTTGACGGCATCCTGCGCGAGATCGAGACCGGCGAGATCGACTACCAGAGTCTGCAGGCAGGCGGCGATGAGTATACCCAGCCGGTGGTGCGGCTGGTCGGTGCGCTGTTGATGGATGCCGTGAAGCGCGGTGCGTCCGATATCCACTTCGAACCCGAATATGCCTTCTTGCGCGTGCGCTACCGTATCGACGGCGTGCTGCAGCAGATCCGTAGCCTGCACAAGACCTACTGGCCAGGCATCGCCGTCCGGCTCAAGGTCATCAGCGGCATGGATATCGCCGAGACCCGTTCCCCGCAGGATGGTCGACTCAACATCAACCTCGTCGGTCGCCCCATCGACTTTCGGGTCGCCAGCCATCCGACTATCCATGGCGAGAACATCGTCTTGCGCGTGCTGGACCGCGAGAAATCCATCATTCCGCTGGAACGCATGGGCTTGCGTACGGAGACGCTCGACGAATTGAAGCTGATGATGACGCGCCCCGAGGGCATCATGATCGTTACCGGTCCGACCGGTAGCGGCAAGACCACTACGCTGTACTCGCTGCTGTCCTTCCAGAATACCGAGTCGGTCAACATCATGACCCTGGAAGACCCGGTCGAATACCCGGTCACCATGATGCGGCAGACCTCGGTCGCCGAGGTCAACAAAGTGGATTTCGCCAATGGTATCCGCTCCATCATGCGTCAAGACCCGGACATCATCCTGGTCGGCGAAATCCGCGATGCGGACACCGCGACCATGGCGTTCCGTGCCGCCATGACAGGTCACCAAGTGTTCAGCACCTTGCATACCAATTCCGCCCTGGGGACATTCCCGCGCCTGCTGGATATCGGTATCTCGCCGGACATCATGGCCGGAAATATCATCGGTGTGGTCGCACAGCGCCTGGTGCGCGTACTATGCCCCCATTGCAAGGAAGCGCATTCGCCGGCGGACGACGAGCGCAAACTGCTGGGCCTGAAGCCACGGCAGGATGCCACCATCTATCGTCATATCGGCTGCAAGAAGTGCAACTATCACGGCTATCGCGGGCGGATGGCCATCATCGAACTGTTACGTATCGACAGCGACATGGACGGCCTGATCGCTCGCCGCTCACCCCTGGACGAGATCCGTGCCATGGCCATGCAAAAAGGCTTCGTCACGCTTGCCGATGACGGCGTGCGACGGATACTGGAAGGCTATACCAGCCTGGCCGAGGTGATGCGCGTGATCGACCTGACCAATCGGCTCAGTCACGTCCATTGATCAATGCCCACCTATAATTACAAAGCGGTCGACCAGAAGGGATTGCCGGCGAACGGCCAGGTAGACGCTTCCAACGAGATCGACCTCGAATTACGGCTCGATCGTATCGGTCTCAGCCTGCTGACTTTCCGCGAGGCCAAGAAGACGGCCCCGGTATTCAACACCAACAAGGTCGGCTTGCAGGATCTGGTGATGTTCTGTTTCCAGCTCGAGCAGCTGAGCAGTGCGGGCGTGCCGCTACTGGAAGGTCTGGCGGATGTACGCGAAAGTACCGCCAACCCTTATTTCCAGAAGATCATCGGTGCCGTCGTCTCGGAGGTGGAAGGCGGCAAGATGCTGTCGCAGGCGCTGTCCGAACATCCGCGCGTGTTCGGAGACGTGTTCGTCAGCCTGGTCAGGGCCGGGGAGCAAACCGGCAAACTGCCGCTGGTGTTCGAGAATCTGGCGAACACGCTCAAATGGCAGCATGAGCTGATCTCCCAGACCAAGCGCCTGATTGCTTACCCGCTGTTCGTGCTGTTCGTGGTCATCGGGGCCGTGACCTTCCTCATGATCTATCTGGTGCCGCAGATGGTGACCTTCCTCGGTAATCTGGGCCAGGAACTGCCGACCCAGACCAAGGTACTCATCTTCATCTCCGGGGTGTTCGTCGACTTCTGGTGGCTGCTGCTGGCCTTGCCGATCATCGCCGCCGTATCGGTCGGCATCGGCCTGAAACAGAGCGCGAGGTTCCGTTATCAGTTCGATTACATGATGCTGCACATGCCGGTCACCGGGCCCATCCTGCACAAGATCATCATGGCCCGCTTCGCGCGCTACTTCTCACTGATGTACGAGACCGGCATCCCCGTGCTCGATGCGGTCAAGACCTGTCAGGACATCGTCTCCAACAAAGTGGTGGCGGACGCGCTGGAGCGCGCTTACCAGCAGATCAATGCCGGCGATAGCATGAGCGAGAGCTTTCGCAATGCCGGCCTGTTCCCGCCGCTGGTGGTGCGCATGATCAAGGTCGGGGAGAACACCGGGGCGCTGGATAAATCCCTCTCCAATATCGGCTACTTCTATGACCGTGACGTCAACGAGTCCATCGAGAAGATGCTCAAGTTGATCGAGCCCGCATTGACCGTGGTGCTGGGCGGCATTCTCGCCTTCATCATGTTCTCGGTGCTGGGCCCTGTTTACGACAGTTTCAGCAGGCTGAAGCTCTGATCATGTTGTCCAAGATCATCCTCTACGCAACCAACACCAGCCTTACCGCGGGGTTGTGGCAGGGTGGTCGTTACAAGCACAGTCAGGTGTTCGAACCCGACGAGCAGGGCATCCAGGGGTTCGAGAAATATCTGCAAAAGCACGCTGACATCTCGATCTATGTGTTGTGTGATTCCATCGAGGAAGACTATCGGCTGGAATCCCTGCCCCATACCTCCGGCAATTCTCGTCGCGAACTCCTCACCCGAAAGCTGGCGCAGGCCTACCGCAATAGCCCATTCCGCGTCGCGCATTTCATCAACCGCGAAAAGACCAAGCGCAAGGACGACCGCTTCCTCTTCGCGGCGCTGAACAAGGAAGAGTTCCTGCAGAAATGGCTGTCCTGCATCGAGCGGCAGCAGGCGCCGCTGGTGGGCGTCTACCTGATCTCCATGATCAGCCAGTTGATCGTGCGTCGTCACAAGATCATGGATCCGCACATCCTGTTGAGCGAGAAACTGAGTTCAGGCTTCCGCCAGAGCTATCTGCACAATGGCCGTCTGCGTATCAGCCGCTTGGCCCCCGTGCCTGAAAGTGCGCGCAATCAGCTGAATCTCTTCTACAACGTCGAAACCGAAAAGACCCGGCTCTACCTGATCAGCCAGCGCTTCATTAACCGTGACACGGCCCTGACCATGGTGCTGCCGGGGTTGGACGATCATGTGGAAGTCGTCAAACGCGGGCTGGAGCAGGAGCAGGGCCTGGAATGCAAGGTCATCGATCTTGCCGCTTTCGCTGAATCGCTGAGACTGGACCCGGCGATCGTCCGGCAGAATCCGGAGCTCGTGCACATGCACCTGCTGGCGACCGGCAATGTGCCTGATAACCTGGCGCCGGAATCGCTGATCAAGAACCACCAGGTCAATGCGCTCCGACAATGGATCAATCTGGCCAGTGGAGCGATATTGCTGGCGGGGCTGCTATTCGCGGGCTACAACGTCAAGCAAAGTATCGATGATGAATCCGCCATCACCGAGGCCCAGGTGCAAACCCGTGTCCAGGAGCAACGCTATGCCGAAGTCGCCAAGGATTTTCCGGCCACGCCATTGCCCGCGTCACAGTTGCAGCAAGCGGTCGATGCCCACACCCAGCTGGTCAAGTCGGCAAGATCGCCGCGGCCCGTCATGGAGGCGCTGAGCCATGGTCTGGAAATCACGCCTGAGATCGAGGTCAACCGCCTGCATCTCATGCGCACCGAAGATATGGAAGTGAAGGATACCGAGACGGCGAACGGCGTCGCCGTGCAATCCCCGACGGTCGCGCAACCGGGTGTCGCCGGGACAAAAGGCGTGCTGTATCAGGTGTGCTTCATGAACGGCGAGATCCGTGGTTTCAGTGGCGACTATCGTGCTGCGCTGGCCAGTGTCAATCGCCTAGTCGATAAGCTCAAGACCGATCCAGCGATCCAGCAGGTCACTGTGGTGCAAGAACCGGTCAACCTCAGCTCGCTCTCTAACTTGAGCGGCAGTACGGTCGATGAGCAGGGTGCCCGGTTACAAGCTGCCGCGTTCAAGATCAAGATCGTCTTTAAACCGGAGCCGACCTTGCCATGAAGCTCAGTCAACAAGACATCCTCAAGCTCAAGGTCCCCACGATCGTCCTGATCGTCGTCGTCGTGCTGATGGCATTGCTGGTGTGGTGGTCCGAGTATCACAAACTGGAGACCAAGAATCGCCTGCAGATCCAGAAGGAACAGCTCATGCAAGCAGAGCAGCGCTTCAGGACTTCCGGGCAGGAAAAAGAGACTATCATCAAATACCTGCCGGAATACCAGCGCCTCATCGACATCGGTTTCATCGGCCAAGAAAAGCGCCTGGAGTGGGTGGACGGCCTGCGCCGCATCCACAAGGATCGCAAGCTGTTCAACATCAGTTACAGCATCAATCCGCAAGAGACTTACACCATCGGCATCCTGCCGAACCTGGGCGGGTTCACCCTCAACCGCTCGGTGATGAAGCTGGAACTCAGCATGTTGCATGAGGGCGACCTGGTCACGCTGATCGATGAGTTGCGTGCAGAGCAAGGTTCGCCATTCATCGTGCGCGATTGTGAAATCACCAGGATCGCAGCGGCGAAACCGAATAGCTTTGCCCCCAATATGCTGGGCAAGTGCGAGATCGACTGGCTGACATTGCGCGAACCGGTCAAGTTGGGAGCATTGACGCCATGAACCGTCTGATATGCCTGCTGTGCCTGTTGTTCAGCGCCCATGCTGCGATGGCCGAGATGGGCCGGCTGTTCTTTACGCCTGCCGAGCGCGCCAAGCTCGACGAACTGAGGGCGAATGCAAAATCGGTTGAGATCGTCGACACCCTGGGCTTAGAGGTACCTGTCGAAGTCGCCCCACCCAGCGATGTCTCGATCCAGGGCTACGTCAAGCGGGGCGATGGCAAGAAGAGCACGGTCTGGGTCAACGGACAGCCGGTACAGGAGAACAGCAGTGGCGCCGGCGTCGAGGTCGGCAGGATCCAGAGCGGTTCCAACCAGATACCCTTGAAGTTACCCAGCAGTGGAAAATCGATCCAGCTTAAAGCGGGTCAGATGTATGACCCAGTCAACGATCAGGTATCGGACGTCAAGGCCTCAAAGAATCCATCCCGCGATGGCGAGGCCGAGCTGACCATTCCGCCGTCGGACAAGTTACCTCCTGAAGTGCTCGAGAAAATCAGGGAACTGAAACGTAACTGAACAGAGATGCCATGTCTCCGACAGTAAAATTCAATTCCATGCGCATGCTTTCGCCCAGATCGCAATCCGGCGCTGCATTGATCTTATTGGTTTTTATGATGGCTCTTGCCCTCATCGGATTCACTTATCAATATCTCGACGCGAAATCGGCACGACTGAATCAACAGCAAAATACCGCAGACGCCCTGGCTGAAGCAAAAGCTGCGCTGATTGGTGCTGCCTTGATTGATAGTGGTACGCCAGGCCGGTTACCATGCCCGGAAGATATCAGTAAGATCGGTACGGCTGATGAAGGTATTGCTTTGGTCAGTTGTACAAATGATGCGCAACGTATCGGCCGTCTGCCATGGCGCACGCTTGGCATCGCTAAGTTGGTTGATGGACATGGTGAGCCCCTGTGGTATGCGGTATCCGATAGGTTCATGTCCGCACCTATCAACAGTGAGACGGTTCCCCAGCTTAATGTGAACGGAGTAGCGAACGCCGCCGTTGCAATCGTGTTTTCCGCCGGCCCCGCGCTTCCTGGACAAAGCCGTACTGTGGTCACTGCAGCTAGTCCGCCTAGCCAGTCGAACTATCTCGATGCGGGTAATGCGGATGCCAATACGACCTTCTTTACGTCTGTGTCTAACAGTGCCTTCAATGACAAGCTTATTGCGATAAGCCATGCTGATTTATTTACCTTATTAGAAAGAAGAGTACTCAAGGAGATTAGAAACCATCTTGCTGCATTTAAGGAATTCTGGAATGCGTACCCATACCCTACAGATTTTGCGGATACACAAACAAAACTATTGGACGACTATGATGGAAATACTGCAATCACAGGTGGCTTACTACCAGTGGCCAGAAGTAGCGTTGCACTAAATACGACTTTATCTAGAATCGAATTCAATCCAGTTGGTTATCAAAACCCTCCAACTTACGGAACAGCATCAGCCGCCCCATGCTCAACGAGTCTTGATGCTGATAACAATCCTGTTCTGATTTGCAGTGCAGCCCTTACGCCTACAATCGATTTTAGTTTTGGGGGTTTTAATTTTGGACGATTTAAATCGACTGCAATTGCATATTTCGCCTTCGATAATATTGGGCTGTCGCTGTCGGAGACACCTACACTAATTGCCAGTGATTTTGATAACACTTCAGATAGCAGCGACCCTTCAAATTTGACATTTGTCAGAGTCACCAATCCAAATGTTGGAATCCAGAACAGGATTTTTGAGAAATATATTGATAGTAATGGTAGG
>CABHOJ010000050.1 GCA_902168195.1 uncultured Methylotenera sp. | reverse complement strand
ATGTACTTCGACCCCGTCAGCAATAACCGCGTTATTAATTTTGAGGCCATTCAATCAACATGGTTTAATGCATTCTTCCAGCTACTCACCGAAAACTGCAGACCAGATCAGCTCGAACATCGCTTCTCAAGTCTTACACTCATCATCTTTAATTACGACCGTTGTATTCAGCACTTCCTTTCTCATGCATTGCAGAACTATTACGGTATTTCACAAGAACAATCTGCCAATCTATTAAGTAAGCTTGCGATTTTTCATCCATATGGATCTATTGGCTTACTGCCCTGGCAAGCTCGAGATGGGGCTGTAGACTATGGTGCGGACCTTGGCGCAAAGAAGCTCCTAGAATTAGCTCAGCGAATTCGAACATTCACAGAAGGTACAGACCCAAGTCAAAGTGAAATAGAGAATATCCGAGCACGTTTATTGAACTCACAAATCGTGCTTTTTCTTGGATTTGCTTATCACAAACTTAACCTTCAATTATTGCGTGCGGAAGGTGGTGTTCACCCGAATCCAGAGCAAACTAAGTATTTTGGAACCGCCTTTGGTTTATCAACTTCAGATTGCTTAGAAATTCAGAGCGAGCTATCCGGACTCGGAGATGTGCCGCTAAATCAAATATTTATTAGAAATGACTTAACCTGTGCAAAACTTTTCGGTGAGTATTGGCGAAGTTTGGCCTTAAGTAGATTTGCGACTTAGACTTTTCAAAATGTAGATTGCAGAATTTCTGTAGGGCTTGCAATTCCCCCGCCTGCTATCATCTAGGTTGTATCTAACCGCAAAGCTTCCACCATGAAACCAGACACCCTCCCCACTAGTTCCAGCCCGGTCGCCGGTTCGCATTTCAGCACCGCGAACGAGACGCTGCTTGCGCCTTCCGGCCTCGATGTACCTGCGCTGCAAACGGTGCTGGGTAATATCATGTCGCACAAGGTGGATTACGCGGACCTGTATTTCCAGTACAGCCGCTCCGAGAGTTGGGGGCTGGAAGAAGGCCAGGTCAAATCCGGTAACTTCAGCATCGACCAGGGTGTCGGTGTGCGTGCAGTGAGTGGCGAGAAGACGGCTTTCGCGTATTCCGATGATATCCACCTCTCCGCGCTGGAAGAGGCCGCGAACGCCACGCGCGCCATCGCCGCCCTCGGCAACGAGCAGGCCGGGCAGATCGTGCAACGTGTGGAAGCGCCACAACTGTACTTGCCGCAAGACCCGATCGCTTCGCTCAGCGCGGATGCCAAGGTCAAGCTGCTGGAACGGCTGGAAGCATTCGCCCGCAAGGCCGACCCGCGTGTGATCCAGGTGATGGCATCCATCGCCGGCGAATACGAGGTGGTGATGGTCGCACGTCACGATGGCGTGATGGCGGCCGATGTGCGCCCGCTGGTGCGCCTCTCGATCCAGGTGATCGCCGAGCAGGATGGCCGCCGCGAACAGGGTTCCGCAGGCGGTGGCGGTCGCTTCGATTACAGTTATTTCACCGATGCCGTGTTGCAGGACTACGCCAAGAAAGCCGTGCATCAGGCCTTGGTGAACCTCGACGCGCGCCCTGCTCCTGCAGGCAGCATGACCGTGGTGCTAGGTGCTGGCTGGCCCGGCATCCTGTTGCATGAGGCGATCGGCCACGGCCTGGAAGGCGATTTCAACCGCAAAGGCAGCTCCGCGTTCAGCAACGCCATCGGCCAGCAGGTCGCAGCCAGAGGCCTGACCGTGGTGGACGACGGCACCATCGCCGACCGCCGTGGTTCGCTCAACATCGACGACGAGGGCAACCCGACCCAGCGTACCGTGCTGATCGAGGACGGCATCCTCAAGGGCTATATCCAGGACAGCCTCAACGCGCGGCTCATGGGCATGCCGATCACCGGCAACGCGCGCCGCGAATCCTATGCGCACATCCCCATGCCGCGCATGACCAACACCTACATGCTGAACGGCAATATGCCGCCGGAAGAGATCATCAAATCGGTGAAGAAGGGGCTGTATGCCGCGAATTTCGGCGGTGGCCAGGTCGATATCACCAGCGGCAAATTCGTGTTCTCCGCGGCGGAAGCCTGGATGATCGAAGACGGCAAGCTGACCTACCCGGTCAAGGGCGCGACCCTGATCGGCAATGGCCCCGATGTACTCAAGCGCGTCTCCATGATCGGCAACGACATGGCGCTGGATTCGGGTGTCGGTACCTGCGGCAAAGAAGGCCAAAGCGTGCCGGTCGGCGTCGGCCAGCCGACATTACGCATAGATGGCTTGACGGTGGGCGGAACCGTTTAATATGATGGTGCTGGAGTTACCGCTCCAACAAGGAAACATGGAAGTCCCTCTTCAAGAAAGGAACCGAAATGGCTGCACCTAAAGCGACAACCGAAGCAAAGAAACCAGCACCCGCCAAGAAACCTGCCGCTGCGAAAAAACCCGCAGCAACCAAAGCCAAAGCCGCCGCTGTCAAAGCCCCGGCAAAGAAAGTAGCCGCTCCCAAAAAGCCGGCTGCTGCCAAGAAGCCCGCCGCAAAAAAAGCCGCAGCGCCGAAAAAGGCCGCTGCAAAATCCAACAAGATCAGCCCGGAAGAGCGTTATCGCATGGTGGAAGTGGCAGCCTACTTCCTCGCCGAGCGTAACGGTTTCGCCGGAAGCCCTGTCAGTTACTGGACGGCAGCCGAAGCGCAGATCGCCAAGCTGCTGGGCAAGTAATCAGCTAGAAGTGCTCGGCACATAGCCGAGTTCCAAGGCAGGCGATCCCTGCCGGTTGTAGCCATTTCCGCATAGCCGCCGCCTACGGGCAGCGGCTATAATAGGCCATTCACTTACAAGATGATGGCAACACCCGATGCAGTTTTCCCTGCCGATCCCGGCGCCCGGTCAATCCCATAAAAGCAAACCCATCGCCGCAGGCACCGATAGCCTGGCGTTGGCGCAACTCGCGTTGACCTTATGCGGCGGCAAGGAACGCAAGCCGCTCGCTATCATCACCGCCAATGCCTTCGAAGCCCAGCGCCTGCTGGACGAGATGCCATGGTTCGCGCCCTCCTTGAAGATCCACCTGCTGCCGGACTGGGAAACGCTGCCTTACGACCATTTCTCGCCCCACCCCGACCTGATCTCGGAACGGCTGGCGACGCTGTACCAGATCACCCAGAACAGTTGCGACGTGATCATCGTGCCTGCGGGGACGGCCTTGCTACGCTTACCCGCGCAATCCTACCTCGCCGCCAATACCTTCATGCTGAAGAAGGGCCAGAAACTCGACCTGGAAGCCATGCGCAAACAATGCGCAGAAGCCGGTTACCACCATGTGAGCCAGGTCATGAGCCCGGGCGAGTTCAGCGTGCGTGGCGGGCTGGTCGACCTATTCCCCATGGGCAGCGCCCTGCCCTACCGTCTCGACCTGTTCGATGACGAGATCGAGAGCATCCGCACCTTCGATGTCGATACCCAGCGCAGCCTCTATCCGGTCGGCGAGATTCGTCTGCTGCCGGCACGCGAGTTCCCGCTCGACGACAAGGGTATCTCCTTGTTCCGTCAGCAATTCCGCGAAGTGTTCGAGGGCGACCCTTCACGCAGCCGCATCTACAAGGATGTGAGCAAAGGCATCGCCAGCGGCGGCATCGAGTGGTACCTGCCGCTATTCTTCGAACAGACCGCGACCCTGTTCGATTACCTGCCGCAGGATGCGGTGTTGTGCATGCACGGCGACCTCGACCACGCCGCCCAGGTGTTCCTGGCGGAGACGCAATCGCGCTATCGCTTGCTGGCACATGATCCGGAACGGCCGATCCTCAAACCCGAACAACTGCTGATCAAGACCGACGAGTTCTTCGCGCAGACCCACGACTATGCGCGCATCGTGCTATCGACCGTCAACAGCGACCAGGCATTGCCCCCGCTCGACATTGAGCGCCGCGCGGAGAACCCTCTGCACAAACTGCAGGACTTCCTGAAGACCCACAAGGGCCGCACCCTGATCCTCGCCGAGAGCCTGGGACGCCGTGAGACCATCAGCCAGTTGCTGGCAGACCACGGCTTGCAGCCGGCCCTGACCGACTCCTGGGACGCGTTCAATGCCAGCGAGGATAGCTTCGTGCTGGGCATCGCCCCGCTGCATCGCGGCTTCCTCGCGTCTGCCGAAGGTCGCTCCAAACTGGCTGTCATCACTGAGGCGGAACTGTACGCCGCCACCGTGCGCCAGCAACGTCGCCGCGACAAGGACCGCATGCGCTCGACCGAGGGTATGCTCAAGGATCTCTCCGAGCTGCGCGAGAACGACCCCGTTGTGCATGAACAGCATGGTGTCGGCCGTTACCGCGGCTTGATCAACCTGGATTTCGGCGAGGGCGAGACCGAGTTCCTGCTGCTGGAATACGCGGGCGACGACAAACTGTATGTGCCCGTGTCGCAATTGTTCCTGATCTCGCGTTACTCGGGCGGCCCGCCGGAGTCGGCGCCATTGCATCGCCTGGGCAGCGGCCATTGGGAAAAAGCCAAGAAGAAAGCGCTCAAGCAGATCCGCGACACCGCGGCCGAATTGCTCAATCTCTACGCGCAACGTGCGGCGCGCCGTGGGCATTCGTTCAAGCTCTCGCTACAGGATTACGAGACCTTTGCCGAAGGATTCCCGTTCGAGGAAACGCCGGACCAGCTCTCCGCCATCGAAGCCGTCATCGAGGATATGCAGTCCGGCCGGCCGATGGATCGGCTGGTCTGTGGCGATGTCGGTTTTGGCAAGACCGAAGTCGCGTTGCGTGCCGCCTTCGTCGCCGTCATGGGCGGCCGTCAGGTGGCCGTGCTGGTACCCACCACCCTGCTCGCCGAACAGCATTACAACAATTTCACCGACCGCTTCGCCGAATGGCCGATCAAGATCGCCGAGATCTCGCGCTTCCGCACTGCCAAGGAACAGGCCGAGGCCATCAAGGGCCTGCAGGAAGGCAATATCGACATCATCATCGGTACGCATCGCCTGATCCAGAAGGACGTCAAATTCAAGAACCTGGGCCTGGTGATCCTCGACGAGGAACACCGGTTCGGTGTACGCCAGAAGGAACAGCTGAAGGCCATGCGCGCCGAAGTGGACGTACTGACGCTTACCGCAACGCCGATCCCCCGTACGCTGTCGATGGCGATGGAAGGCCTGCGCGAATTTTCGGTCATCGCCACGCCTCCGCAGAAGCGGCTGGCGATCAAGACCTTCCATACCGATTATTCCGAAGGCATTATCCGCGAGGCGGCGATGCGGGAATTCAAGCGTGGCGGGCAGGTGTACTTCCTGCATAACGAAGTCGACACCATCCATTCCATGCGCGAGAAGCTGGAACGCATCCTGCCGGAAGCGCGGATCGGTATCGCCCACGGCCAGTTACGCGAGCGCGAGCTGGAACACGTGATGCGCGATTTCTACCATCAGCGCTTCAACCTGCTGCTCTGCACCACCATCATCGAGACCGGCATCGACGTGCCGACCGCGAACACCATCATCATGAACAAGGCCGATATGTTCGGCCTAGCACAGCTGCACCAGCTGCGTGGCCGCGTCGGGCGCTCGCACCACCAGGCCTATGCCTATCTGCTGACCGACCCCGACCGCAACATAACGCCACAGGCACAGAAGCGCCTCGATGCCATCCAGCTGCTGGAAGACCTGGGAGCCGGGTTCCATCTGGCCATGCACGACCTCGAGATCCGCGGCGCGGGCGAATTGCTGGGAGATTCGCAATCCGGTGAGATGCAGGAGATCGGCTTCTCGCTCTATGCCGATATGCTCAACCACGCGGTCAAGCAGCTCAAGGCGGGCAAGGAACCGGATATCAATGCCCCGCTGGGCGTCACGACCGAGATCAATCTGCATACGCCCGCGCTATTGCCCAACGACTACTGTCCGGATGTGCATGAGCGCCTGGTACTCTACAAACGCCTCGCGAACTGCACGAATGATGACGAACTGGATACGCTGCAAGAAGAATTGATCGACCGTTTCGGCCTGTTGCCGGAACAAGGCGAAGCGCTGATGGCCTGCCATCGCCTGCGTGTCGCCGCGAAGCCGCTGGACATCCTCAAGATAGACGCCAGCGACAATGCCATCCAGCTGCAATTCAATCCCAAGGCCGATCTCGACCCCGCTAAGCTCATCGGACTATTGCAGCGCGACCGCCGCTGCCGTATG
>CABHOJ010000049.1 GCA_902168195.1 uncultured Methylotenera sp. | reverse complement strand
AAGCAGAAGACGGCATACGAGATTTCTGCCTGTCTCGTGGGCTCGGAGATGTGTATAAGAGACAGACCACCCTGTTACGGATCAAGAAGGAAGGCCAAACCCTGGCCTACGCCGAGCCGGTGCTGAGCGGCTACCGGATACGGGCCATCAAGATCGACCAGGCCGGGAATTTCTATCTCAAGACCGACCATAACCAGCTGCTGATCTCCGATTAGCGCTGTACGCTTTAGCCTTGGACGCTCTCGGTCATACGGCCGCAGTATTGCTCCAGTTGTTCCGGCAAGTCCGTCGGGCAGACACCGCACTGGCGATTGCCTGGCACCGCGTAATCGATGAATTTGGGATAGGGCAGGTTCAGGTTCGCCATGATGGCTTCGAAATCGGCTTGCGTCTTGTCCATGCCGACGCGCGGGTTGCGCAATTTCTCCTGGCCGATCGAGGACACCTGTCGTTGCTGGTAATCATGCCCCGGATAGACCAGGGTCTCATCCGGCAGGGTGAATAGCTTGCCATGGATGCTGCGGTAGAGATCGGCCGCGTTGCCGTTCTGGAAATCGGTCCTGCCGCAACCGTCGATCAATAGCGCATCGCCCGTGAAGACACGATCGCCGAGCCGGTAAGCGAAATGACCGTCGGTATGGCCCGGCGTATGCAAAGCCTGCAGATTCAGGCTGCCTAGCGTCAAATCCTTCCCTTCCTCCAGATGGACATCGGCACACGGCAGATGATCGACGCCCGGATTGGCGATCCTGCTGCCGGTGCGCCGCTTCAATTCGCGCGCGCTGGTGATGTGGTCGGCATGGATATGCGTATCCACGCTGTAGGCCAGTTTCAATCCCAACTTATCCAGTTCGGCCAGGTCGCGCTCCAGTGTGGCGATAACCGGGTCGATGAGCATGGCTTCGCCTGTGCTTTCGCAGCCTAATAGATAGGTATAGGTGCTGGAGAGGGGATCGAACAGCTGCTTGAAGATCATGGTGGTTCCGCCCGTATTGATTTACTAAATAACATAATATAAAATTATATAATATTATGCAATCCATCATTCACTGGAGTGACATTAGCGTATGCAACCCACCTTAGATATGACCCTGATCAAAGCCAGCGCTGGTCGCGCGAGCGAATTTATGAAGGCGCTGGCCAATGCGGATCGTCTGTTATTGCTGTGTCAACTCAGCCAGGGTGAACGCTGCGTCAGCGACTTGGCTGAGCAGACAGGCGTTCGGCAACCCACGTTATCGCAACAACTCACCGTACTGCGTAACGAAGGGCTGGTCACCACCCGGCGCGAAGGTAAGCAGATCTACTATCGTATTGACGATGCGGACGCGCTGGCGGTGATGCAGATCCTCTATGCCCGCTTCTGTGGATGCGAAACGGAGGCCCGACATGCTTGAACTCAACCTGCAGCAGGTCGGCATGGCAATCGCCGGGGGCGTACTGATCGGTCTCGCATCCAGCTTGTTGATCCTGCTCAACGGCAGGATCGCCGGCATCAGCGGCATCCTCGGCGGTCTGCTCCATCCGGGCACGAACGATGTCGCGTGGCGATTCACCTTCCTGGCTGGGCTGGTCGTCTCGCCACTCGTCTATAGCTTGCTGGCGACGTTACCCCTTGTCGAGGTCGAGGCGGAGCCCTGGCTGTTGATCCTCGCAGGTTTGCTGGTCGGCTTCGGTACCAGGCTGGGGTCGGGCTGCACCAGTGGCCATGGCGTCTGCGGGATCGCAAGGGTATCCAGGCGCTCTATTGCAGCCACGCTGGTCTTCATCGTAAGCGGCATGTTGACGGTCTACGTAATGCGACACCTTTTGTGATGAAGGCCAGGAACATGATGCGATCATTCAGCAGTTTCATCAGCGGCTTGCTGTTCGGGGTCGGCCTGATCCTCTCCGGTATGACCGAGCCGCAGAACATCATCGGCTTCCTGGATGTCGCGGGTGGCTGGAATCCACGACTTGCGCTGGTGATGCTCGGTGCGGTAGCGGTGAGTTACTTTGGCTTCCGTTACGCAGGCAGGCGCGAAAAGTCGTTGCTGGGCGAGCCTGTCCACCTGCCCACCAGTAAAGCCCTGGATACCCGATTGATCACTGGTGCGGTGCTCTTCGGTATCGGCTGGGGTTTGGTGGGTTATTGTCCAGGACCGGCGCTGGCTTCCCTGGCAAGCCTCGAGCAGACGCCGCTGTTGTTCGTACTGGCCATGCTGGTGGGGATGGGTATCTACGAAGCCATCGGTAAACCAAGGCCGACCAACTGATGCTGATCCTGCTCCTGCTAGGGCTTTTCGTCGGTCTGGTCATGGGCCTGACGGGCGCTGGAGGCGGTATCCTCGCCTTGCCCCTATTAGTAGGATTCATGCATCTGTCTTTCGTCGAGGCGGTGCCGATCGCCATGCTCGCAACGGGCATGACAGCCGGAATAGGCGCTCTATTGGGGTTACGTGCAGGCCAGGTACGATATCGTGCCGCAGTGCTGATGGCGCTGGCGGGTATGCTCGTGGCGCCCTTCGGCATCTGGCTGGCGCAAAGGCTGGATCACAGTTATCTCTCGATGATGTTCGCCATCATCCTGTTGCTGGTGGCGTGTCGCACGCTGTGTGGCCGGAATCCTGAATTGCCCGGCAAGGATCTGTCTCAGATGCCATGTTTGGTCGATAGCAGCAGTGGCCGTTTCATCTGGAATGGGCGTTGCTCACTTGGCTTGGGCTTTGCCGGAACCCTGGCCGGCCTGCTCTCAGGTCTGATCGGTGTGGGCGGCGGCTTTGTTCTGGTGCCAGCCCTGCAGCGGATTTCGGTGCTGTCGATGGTATCAGTGATGAGTACGGCGCTGGCAGTCGTCTTCTTGGTCAGTGTGACGGTTATCGCCGGGCACATTGTGATGGGCCATGTGATCTGGTCGCTCGCCATTCCTTTCGCCTTGTCCTCCATGATCGGGGTCATCCTAGGCAGGCAAGGCGCTAGAAAGCTTCAATCCCGGCAGCTACAGATCGGCTTCGCGCTATTGATGGTCGCGGCAGCATCCACGCTGATCTACCGTGCCCTGGTCTGACATGCGTCAAGTCGGATAAAGCGCATCCGCATGCTGGCAGGGTGTTCACCCTACAAGCATGCAAGTGGTCACTTCCCGTAGATCTGGTCGAACACGCCGCCGTCACTGAAGTGCGTCTTCTGGGCCTTTTGCCAGCCACCGAACGTCTCGTCGATGGTGATCAGGTTCAGTTTGGCGAACTGCTTCTCGTACTTCGCCGCGGCGCTAGGCAGGGTGGGGCGGTAATAGTGCTTACCGGCGATGTCCTGGCCTTCTTCCGAGTACAGGTAGTCGAGATAGGCCTGTGCGACAGGGCGGGTCTTACGCTTGTCCACGACCTTGTCGACGATGGTGACCGTCGGTTCAGCCAGGATCGACAGCGAAGGCACAACGACCTCGAATTTGTCCGGACCAAGTTCCTTCAATGCCAGGAACGCTTCGTTCTCCCAGGAGATGGCGACATCGCCGATGCCGCGTTCGATGAAGGTCGTCGTGGAACCGCGTGCGCCGGAATCCAGCACCGGCACGTTTTTGTACAGTTTGCCGACGAATTCCTTGGCCTTGTCTTCGCTGCCGTACTTCTTCTGGGCGAATGCCCACGCGGCGAGATAATTCCAGCGAGCGCCGCCTGAGGTCTTCGGGTTAGGCGTGATCACGGAAACACCAGGTTTTACGAGGTCATCCCAGTCCTTGATGGCTTTCGGGTTGCCCTTGCGCACCAGGAAGACGATGGTGGAGGTGTAGGGCGCGCTGTTGTGCTTCAGGCGCTTCTGCCAATCCTTGGGGATTAGCCGTGCCTTCTCGTGGATGGCGTCGACGTCATACGCGAGTGCTAGTGTGACGACATCCGCTTCAAGGCCATCGATCACGGAACGGGCTTGTTTGCCTGAGCCGCCATGCGACTGTTTGATGGTGACCTTGTCACCGGTCTTGGCTTGCCAATATTTGGCGAACGCCGCGTTGTAGTCCTGGTAGAGCTCACGCGTCGGGTCGTAGGAGACGTTGAGCAGCGTCACTTCCGCCGCGCTGGCCGCCAGCGGATTCGCCAGCGCCAGAGCGGCGATCAGTGCACTGAGTCCTAAATAGAGGTTCTTCATGTGATTTCCTTATCAGTCAGTTGATACAAGTGGTTATTGATGGTTAGAAAGCGACCTGGAATCGGGAGAACAGCACGCGCTCGGTATCGCGATCACGCACATTGGCGAAGGCGCTGTCGAAGCGGGTCTGCTCGTAGGTCGTCTGCAACTTGACGTACTTGTTCAGGTACCAATTGACGCCCAGAGCCCATGATTCGGCACCCTTGGTGGTCGATGTCGCACCGGCGAGTCGTGTCCCGGCAGGGCCGGCGAACGCCTTGTCGTCGATGTTCAGCTCGGAGTAACGGGCTGCGAGTTCCCACGCGCCCCAGTTACCCTTGTCCAGGTCGAAGTCGTTCTTGGGGGTGATGCCCTTGAAGCTGTTCTTTTCGCCGGTCAGGACATAGGTGGCTGCGACCTGCCAACCGTCATGGTCCAGCGTCTCGGCGTTGGCGCCACGCGCCACGTCATGCTTGACTTTGGCGTACTCGCTGATCAGGCCGAACGGTCCGTTGTAGTAGTAGAGCTGCGGCGAGATGCGGTTCTGCTTGCCATCGCCGACCACGGCCGCGTTGTAGGTGAACAAGGACAACTGGCCCGGTGTGCGGTAAGTCGGGTTCAGGTAGCCGTCACGCTTGTAGTCGGAAGTAGTGCCTGCGAGACCGAAGCCCAGACCTTCGAGGAAGCTGTCCTCGCCCTTGAACGGTTCTGTGAAGAGGCGGGCCGCATATTCCTTGTCCTTGGACGCATTGCCGTTGTCGCGGTTGGTGGCATTGCTACCGCCGTCAGAGACGCCGTCGAAGATGCCGGCGGCATAGCTCAGCTTGCCTTCGAACAGGTCGCCGTGCAGTTGCACGCCGATGTCACGGTTAGGCAACAGCGAGTTGGTCACATAGGAACGCTCGACGAAACGCAGGTCGCCACCGGATTGCAGGCGCTCGAGGCCGACTGGTACCTTGAACTTACCGGCCTGTACCTTGAACCAAGGTTTGAATCGCGCATTGATGAACGCGTCCTGTACGTTGGCGGCCTCAGGCGCGAAATCCGGGGTGAAACGGAAATCGTATTTGCCGAATACCGTGCCCTCGAAGGTCGGGCGCACGCGGCGCAATAGGTATTCGTCGTCCAGACCCGTGCCGCTGACGCCAGCCGCGCTGTCATCCCCGATGAATGTGCGGCTGTCAGCCTGAATGAGGCCGCGCAGCTTGAATTCGAAGTTGCCGTCAGCTGACTTGAGCGCGAAGCCCTTGTCGCCCGCGACCAGCACTGGGGTCTCTTTCTTCTTGGCAGCGGCTTCTTCCGAAGCGATCTCGTTCTTGCGCTCGATGATCTTGATCTTCTGATCCAGTTCTTCGATGGTCTTGCGCAAGGCTTCTACTTCCGCATCCCCTGCGAACGCAATGTTGCTTGCCAATAAGACGCCCCCTGCGACCAGTGCCTGCGTGATACGTGTTGTTTTGAATTGCATGATGAACTCCTGATTTAGTCTCGTACTTCCGGCTGTCCGGTCAGTTCATCGATGGTTTTTAATGGTTGCTAGCCGCTGCTGGGGCAGTAGGCTTGATGCGTTGTGCGTCTTGTCCGAAGCGGACCTTCTCGCGTTTTTCGATCTGGGTGACCCGTCCCTCATGCACCGTGATCTCCACGGAGCCGAAGCGCAGCTGCTCGATAGCGTGCTGGATCTCGGCGATCACTTCCTCGGTGACGTTCACGTTGCTAAGTGTGGACATGGTGCTTTTCCTGTTCTGGATGAATCAAACGTTGCGCACTGTAACAATCGAGTTAAATAATGAAAAATAATTTGTTTTAATATAAATATAACTAATAAGAATATTAGTGGTGCAAGGTCTTGGACGCGGGCAAAAGAAAAGGCGCCCTTGGGCGCCTTGTTCGG
>CABHOJ010000048.1 GCA_902168195.1 uncultured Methylotenera sp. | reverse complement strand
GACCATGACCGGTGAGCTGGCCGATATCTTTCCCGACCGCGAGAGTGGCGTCAGGCAGATCTCAGAAGTCATGAACGATGTGCTGCACTGCACGCCTCGTTACTTCGCGGGCAAGCATGGCTTGATCGAGGCCAAGGCCGTTCATCAGCATCTCAAGGACGTCGCCTCTGCCAATTGGCTCGCCAGTGCCACCTTTGTCGCAGGTCAGGTCGAACAAGGATTATTCATCGATGTTGGGAGCACCACCTCGGATTTCTCGCTGGTCGCGGGCGGTGAAGCCCTGAATCGTGGTTTTTCCGATGCCGAGCGTATGCAATACGAAGAGCTGATCTATACAGGGGTGGTCAGGACGCCCCTGATGGCACTCGCCAAACGCATCCCTTTTGCAGGTGATTGGCAAGCGGTGGCCGCCGAACATTTCGCGACCACGGCCGATGTCTATCGCCTCACTTCCGAGTTGAACCCTGCCGAGGACATGGCGGATACCGCAGACGGGGCTGCCAAGACCAGCCACGATAGCGCTCGCCGGATCGCACGCATGATAGGACGCGACCTGTCGGATGCCCCACACGTCGCCTGGGTGGAGTTGGCTCATGGCTTTCGCCAGATGCAACTCGACCTGTTGAAAGCTGCCGCTTTGCGCCAACTCTCGCGTTGCCGGATCGATCCGGACGCGCCCATCATCGGCGCAGGCGCGGGTAGCTTCCTGGTGGAAGCGCTGGCCACGCAGCTTGGCCGTCCATTTATCGAGATCGGTAGCCTGATCAAGGGTTACAACGACCATAGCCAGCGCTGGGCTTCGGTCTGTCTGCCGGCCTACGCGGTCGCCTGCATGTTGAACAAGAACGCAGGCTGAACGTGCTGATCCATGAATTGAAGTACGAAGAAGATAGCGCGCGCCTGTTCGCCAGGGTGTCAGGCCGCCCGTGGGCGGTCTATCTCGATAGTGGGCAGCCAGAGAGCCAGTACGGTCATTACGACATCATCGCTTGCGACCCCTTCATGACCTTCTCCACCACCGCTGGAGGAACCATCGTCGAAGATGCCTCTGGGCATACGCAGTCGCCAGCAGATCCTTTCCAGCTATTGAAAGATGCCTTGTCGAGATATCGGTCGGAATCCTGCGAAGTGCCCTTCTGTGGCGGGGCATTAGGGTATTTCGCTTACGACCTGGGTCGACGGATAGAGCACTTGCCTACTCTTGCTGCGGACGCGGAGCATATGCCGGAGATGCGCGTCGGCCTCTATGACTGGGCGGTGATCGTCGATCACAAGGCACGGAAGACACGCCTGGTCTCGCATGGCAAACACCCTGGTACGCATGAGGCATGGCCGGCGTTATGCGCGCTGTTCACCGAAACTGCAGAACCCACGGAACAAGTTTTTGAAGTCACTTCGACCGTCACTTCGAATATGGACAAGCCGCGATATGAGGCGGCATTCACCCGTATCCAGCGCTACATCACGGAAGGAGACTGCTATCAGGTGAACCTGGCGCAGCGCTTCTCCGCCAAGGCAAGAGGCGATGCCTGGACGGCTTATCTGCAATTGCGGCGCATCAGTCCGGCACCCTTCATGGCCTACATGAATTTCGGCGAGCTGCAGGTGTTGTCGGCCTCGCCCGAGCGCTTCCTGCAAGTCGTGGGACAGCACGTCGAGACCCGTCCCATCAAAGGCACGCGCCCACGTGCCGGCGACGTACAACGCGATGACGCGAACGCCCGTGACTTGCAGACCAGCCTGAAGGACCGGGCCGAGAACCTCATGATCGTCGACTTGCTGCGCAACGATATCGGCAAGAGCTGCCAAACCGGCTCGGTACGTGCCGATCGATTGTTCGCGCTGGAGAGTTTCGCCAATGTGCACCACCTAGTGAGCACGGTGACCGGTAAATTGAACCCGGGCATGACGGCTGTCGATCTGCTGCGCGGTTGTTTCCCCGGGGGATCCATCACAGGCGCGCCCAAGTTGCGGGCGATGGAGATCATCGAGGAACTGGAGCCTAACAGGCGAGGTATCTACTGTGGTGCTATCGGTTACATAGGCTTCGATGGCAATATGGATACCAATATCGCGATCCGGACCGCGGTTTTTTCTGACGGCGAGTTTCGCTTCTGGGCCGGCGGCGGCATCGTGGCCGATTCCGAGATGGAAAAGGAATATCGTGAAACCTGGGACAAGGCATCGTCGATGCTGGACCTGATGCAATTCTTTGGAGGCGAGGTAGATCGTGACCTGGGTCGTTAAGCTCGGCGGGAGCATGCTGGATTCATCCGAACTCAAGCATTGGCTCGATATGTTCGCGCAGCACAGTGATGGCCATATCGTCATCGTGCCGGGAGGCGGGCTGTTTGCAGATGCTGTGCGTGAGGCGCAGTACATGACGGGCATCGACGACGAAACAGCCCATCGCATGGCCGTCGTCGCGATGGATCAGTACGGCATGTTGATGACAGGCCTGAACCACGACCTGGTCACGGCAACTACGGAACTGGAGATCGCGGAACGTGGGTGGCAGCATCGCGCGATCGTCTGGCTGCCGAGTCATATGGTTTGCGGGGAAGAAAGCATCCCGGCGAACTGGCACGTCACTTCCGATAGCCTGGCGGCGTGGCTGGCTGCCCGCATCAATGCGAAACACTTGGTGTTGGTCAAGTCGGCCAGACCCGAGGTCGAGCAGATATCCCTCGAACGCCTCATCAAGGATGGCTTTGTCGATGCCAGCTTCGGCGACTACATCGCAGGCCAGAATTTCGAAACCTGGATACTGGGCAAGCAGGATCATGCTGCTTTCACCGAGAAGGTATCCGATCAACGGCTACAAGAGATCGGTCTGCCGGTCCGTTATGCCTGGAACTGAAGGAGGACAAGATGACAGAGACGACACAAGAGCATGTGTATAGCGAGGCTGAGATCGATGCCAAGCTGAAGGCGGAGCTACCGCACTGGTATTTCGAGGATGGTTGGATACGCCGAAAGTACAAGACCGGCAGCTGGAAGGGCACGCTGATGGTGGTCAATACGGTCGGCCATCTCGCTGAGGCCGCTTGGCATCACCCGGACCTGACCGTCTCCTATGCCTTCGTCATCGTCAAGTTGTGCACACATAGCGCCAAAGGCATCACCGACAAGGATTTCACGCTCGCCCGCAAGATCGAAGAGGTGATCCAGTGGCAGCCGGCCAAAGAAGGCGGGGCGCTCGAAGGCACACCCAATGAGGATCAACGCTTCAAGTACATCAAGTATGACTGATACGCGGAGGCACGCCGCGCCATCTTGCCTTTCGAGAGGATCCAGCCAGTGAGCGATCATGCGGTCGTGAGTTGGCAAGAAGCGGGTAAGACGGTCAGTGCAAGGTGGCGATCCGAGAACGGCTCGGCACCCCCCAAACGCGTCATCGTGGCGGACGATACCCTTAATGCGGACACCGCCTATCACCTGGCTTGCGAAGGCACGGCCATCCTCTGGCGCGGGGATTACCAGAACGCCAAACAGCTGCTGCAAGCGATGGCGCGACGTATCGACCGTAAACCTCGTAGATCCAAGACATCGTTATCCGGAGCGAAGCCATCAGCTAGTGTCGCGGAGGCTTTCCACCTGCATCGGCAGGCCCAGGCACAGCGCGCACGGACGCTCGGCATGTTGTTGTTGCCATTCGCCGCCGGACATCACTTGAATCTACGGCGCGCCCCGGAAGTAAAGCCTGCCTGCGAGGAGGCCTACGGTGTCGCCAAGGAACCCTATATCGCGTCCCTGCGCGAACTGCTCGGGCTAATCGGTGCGCATGAATGGCGCAAGAAGGGCGTGCGGATCGATGTGCTGGGTGGCGAGATCCATCCCCATTACGGCGTGTTCTCGCCGGTACGTGGCGAATATATCCAGTTGGTCGCAGATGCGCCTTTGCCGTCGTCGGACCTGGCGTTCGATATCGGTACGGGAACAGGGGTGCTGGCGGCGGTATTGGCCAAACGTGGGGTCAGGCGGATCGTCGCGACAGACCAGGATCCACGTGCCCTGGCATGCGCCCGTGAGAATCTGTCCGCCTTAGGTTTCGCCTCGCAGGTGCAAGTCATCGAAGCCGATCTCTTCCCCCAAGGCAAGGCTCCACTCATCATCTGTAACCCGCCGTGGATCCCGGCGCGACCGAGTGCTGCCATCGAATATGCGATCTATGACCCGGAAAGTCGCATGCTAAAAGGATTTCTCGATGGTTTGGCGGCGCATCTATCGCCCGGCGGTGAGGGCTGGCTCATCCTGTCCGATATCGCCGAACACCTGGGGCTACGGTCGCGGGAAACCTTGCTGACCATGATCGACCAGGCAGGACTTCAAGTCATCGAGCGGCGGGATATCCGTCCTAGCCATCCTAAAGCCGCCGATGCCAGCGACCCCTTGCATGCCGCGAGATCGGCGGAAGTCACCTCACTCTGGCGACTTGCGTCGCGTTAGGCTCAGTCTCGCTAGCCTGGCTGGCTGGCTAGCTTTGCTGGTGTTTTTCAAACCGCCCGAAGTGCAGCATGATGGTCGGCAGGATCAACAGATTCAGGATGGTCGAGGTGACTAGGCCGCCAACGATGATGGTGGCCATCGGGCCTTCGATCTCCCGACCAGGCTGCCCACTGCCCGCAGCCAAAGGCAATAGCCCGAGTGCGGTGACCAGTGCCGTCATCAGGATCGACGGCAAACGTTCGGAAGCCCCGCGGATCGCCGTCTCCAGTCCCCACGTCATGCCTTCCTCATCCACCAGGTGCTGATAATGCGAGATCATCATGATGGAGTTGCGCAAGGTGATGCCGAACAGCGTGACGAATCCCACCAGCGAACCCAGCGATATCCAGCCGCCGGTGAACAGGGCCGCCAGCACGCCGCCGATCAGCGCAAAAGGCAGGTTGGCGAAGGTCAGCAACAGGTTGCGCAGGCGACCGAAGGCGACATACAGCATCAGGAAGATCCCGACACCAGCGAGCAGGGAGTGCACGATGAGGTCCTCACGCGATTTCGCCTGGGCTTCGGCTTCGCCGGTGAAGGTCACGTAGTTGCCGGGCGCCAGTTTCACTTCTTCCTGGATGCGCTGCTTCATCTCTTTTGAGAAACTCTGGATGTCCCGGCCTGTGACATTGGCGGTGACTGTCTGTATCCGTTTCGCGCCCGCATGCAATATCTTGGATCGACCGTTCTCCTGGGTGACATCCGCGACATCCCCCAGGCGCACGATCCTGCCTTCGATATTCTTGAGCGGCAGCTTGCTGACCTGCGTCAGGTTGTGCCGGACTTCATCCGCCAGCACCACGCTGACGCCGATCACGCGACTGCCGTCGTAGACCTGGGTGATGGGAACGCTCTCATAACCGGCCCGGATGCTATCCAGCACATCTGTAGGCTGTAGGCCCCATTGCAGGAGACGTTCGTTGCGCAGGCGGATCACCAGTTGTGGCGTGCCGGGAGGGGATTGCACCAGCACGTCCGCCGCTCCCTCGACACTGGCAAGCACACCGGCAACGGACTGCGCATCGCGATCGAGTGCATCCAGGTCACGACCGTAGATGTTGATGACGACGGCGGCAGGATAGCCGGAGATGGTCTCCTCGATACGTTCGGTGAGGAAGGTGTTGATGGCGAAATTGACGCCGACGAAGCCGGGCTCGGCGATACCGTCCGCATCCTCGTCCTCGACCTCGCCGGCCAACTGTTCACGGATCTCATCCAGGATACGTGTCTGCTCCTCACCCGAGAGGGTGCCGATCTCGATCTCGAATTCACTGTAGTGTGTGCCGAAGGTGTCCGCGCCGTTCGGTGCACGGCCTACCCATTGTGCGACCGATTTGACGCCTTCGATGCCCATGATGACTTCGGTGACCTTCTTGCCGATACGCAGTGATTCCTGTTCCGACGTTCCCGGCACCGCCGTCATGTGCATGATGTAATGACCCTCATGCAGGTTGGGGATGAATTGGCTCTTGAACAGCGGCAGTATCCCTAACCCCAAGGCGATCAGCACGGTGGCGATGGCGATCACGGCCTTGTAATGGCGCTCGATGCGGTGCAGCAGCAACACATATCGCTGTTTGATGATACGGATCAACGGGGGGTCCTCGCTCTCCAGCTTGGCATTACCCAGCAGCAAATAACACAGTGCCGGGGTCAACGTCAGGGCAACGGCGAGCGAGGCAAGGATCGCAGCGATATAGGCGAATCCCAAGGGGGCGAACAATTTGCCTGCGACCCCGCTCAAGGTCAGTAGAGGCATGAAGACCAGCGCGACGATGAAGGTGGCGTAAACCACGGAACTACGGACTTCCATGGAAGCGTTGAACACCACTTGGTAGTTAGGCAAAGGCTGGGTGAGCAGTCGATTCTCACGCAGGCGCCTGAAGATGTTCTCGGTGTCGATGATCGCGTCGTCCACCACTTCCCCCAGAGCGATCGCGAGACCGCCAAGAACCATGATGTTGAGCCCGATATTGAAGTAGCTCATGACCACGATGGCGGTCAACAACGAGAGCGGAATGGCGGTTGCCGAGATGAACGCGGTACGGGCATTGAACAGGAACAGGAACAGCACCGTGATCACCAGCACCGAGCCGATGAGGATGTCGGTGCGTACCCCGTCGATGGCCGTCTCGATGAAGTTGGCCGGGCGGAACAGGCCCTTGTGCAAGGTCACGCCCTCGGCTTTCAGCGAGGGTTCGATCTCTTCCAGCGCCTTCTCTAGTGCGAGGGTCACGCCATGAGTGTTGGCGCCCAGTTGCCCCTGGATAGACAGGTAGATGCCGGTCTTGCCGTTGATCTGCGATGCGCTGATCGAGGGGGCCGCGCCTTCCACGACCCTGCCGATATCGGCGATGCGCACCGTCTGGCCATTGCGGTAGAACAGGGTGGTCTGCGCAAGGGCGGCGGGGGTCAAAGCCTGACCTTCGGTATTGATGATGATGCGCTGGTTATTGTTCTCAATGAACCCTGCACCCCTGACGCCGGTCGCCTTGCTGGCCGCGTCCATGACTTGTTGCATGGAGATGCCGTAGCGGATGAGTTTGTCGGGCTCGATCTGGATCTGGTATTGACGCACCTCGCCGCCGAAGGTGTTGACGTCCGCCACCCCTTGTACCGCCAACAGGTGCGGTCGGATCGACCAATCGACCAAGGTACGCAGTTCCATCAGCGACCGCTTGTCCGAAGTCAGCCCGATGCCCATGACGGTACTGGCCGCCGAGGTCAGTGGCGTGATGTTCGGGATGATGCCGCGCGGTAGCCGGTTCGACAGCGTTGCCAGCCGCTCGGCGATGACCTGCCGGTTGCGGTAAACGTCGGTGCCTTCTTCGAAAATGATGGTGACGACCGAGAGTCCGGGAATGGACTGGGAGCGCATCAATTCGATGCCGACCGTGCCCGCGATGCTGTGTTCGATCGGCTGGCTGACCAGTTTTTCCACCAGCTCCGCGGACAGGCCGGGGGACTCGGTCTGGATCACGAGCTGCGTCGGTGAGAATTCCGGGAAGACATCCAGATTGCTACGGGTCAGGCTGTAGAGGCCATACAGGACGACGAGGCTGGCGAGGCCGATGATCACGCCATTGAAGCGGATCGAGAAGCGGACGAGGGCGGACATCATAGTGAAAGCTCGGTTCTTGATTTGTTTTTTTGTATATAGAGCATGTTTGCTTCCGCTATCTGGACGTCATCATTTTGGCTACGACATCACGCGCTGCGCGCATGAGTCTCCACCGAAACGAGGATTAAATTGAACAATTTAATCCTCGTTTTCATTCTTGATCTGGTACTTGAACTCTTCCGACAGCAGCAACTGCGCGCCGCTGGTCACGAGTGCGTCCCCCGGCTCGACTTGGCCCGACGTGAACCAGCCGTGGCCGGCTTCCTGGTCGGTGTTGATGGGCTGGCGGATGAAACGATCGCTGCCTTCCTTGCGATAGACCCAGGCCTTGCCGCCATACCAGACGACAGCCTCGTTCGGCACGACCACCCCATCGACACTCTGGCTGTTCTCTGCGAGGCGCACACTGACGCGCATACCGGCCCGCAGGTCACTGGCTGGTGCCTGATAGTAATAGGTCTTGCCCTGGATGGTGCTATCGGTCTGCGGTGAGGACGAGATGAAACGGGCTTCCACAGCCCGGTTCTGCGTGCCGGTCGGCGTGACGAGCAGGTGACTGCCGGGTTTGGGTTCCGGTGTGCCGAAAGGCAGCGAGATCTGCAGCAGCACCTGCTTGTATTCCAGTAATGCCTGCAGTGCCGGATCGTTCTGCTCGGTGGCTTTCCTGGTCAGCACCTCGCCCCAGATCTGGCGCATATTGTCGCGGATATTGCTGGCTGCCGTCTCCGCGGCGGCGAGTTTGGCCTTGTCAGCCTTATAGATGGCTTCGGAGGCGACGACCGCGCGATCGGAGATGTTATGGTCGTCTTTGTTCAGTTGTAGCAGGCGCTGATACTCGCGCTCGCTGTTCAGCAGCGAAGCGCGCACTACGCCCGCTTCCGCCCGCGCCGCAAGATAACGTGTGCGCAGATCGATCAGCGGGTCGATACCCATGACCAGGCCGTAACTCGATATCGCGCTCTGGAATTTGCTGGACCGCATCACCGTGGTCCTGATGTCGCTCTGTTTCTGGCCGGCTTCGTTCAGTGTCACGACCGTGGTGCCGAGGTCGGTGGTCACGCGGTTCGGGGTCTCGACCTCTTCTTCACGCTCGCTCGTATAGGCTTCGTATTCGTCCTTGCCATAGAACACCAGCACCCAGAACATGACGATGATGAGGAAGGCTTGCAGGCCGATGATGGTAGCGACTTTACGATTCATCCTGATGGGGCTCCGGGCTTATGGCTGCCTGATGGCGGCTTGATCTAGATTGGCGGGCATCGACAGCGGATCTTCCAGCGGTTGCTGGATCGCTTCTTCCAGCGCGTTCGCGGCTCGCTGGGCCTTGTATTCGATATTGAGCAGGTTCTGTGCGGCCAGCAGATTCTCGAGGCGTGTAGTCGTGATCTCCAGGCGGTCGGCAAAGCCGGCGTCGAACTGACGCTCGATGCGGGCCGTACGTTCCAGCTGGCTGGTGCGGATCTGCCGTGCCTTTTCCAGTTCGTCCAGCGCAGCGTAGTAGCGCGCCTTGGTCTGGGCGACGTCGCTGATGGCCTTGGCCTGAAGCGCCTCGAACTGGGCGGCCTCGACGTCTCGCAGGGCGCGCGCTTCAGCGATGAGACCACGATTCTTGTTGAGCAGGGTCATGAGCGCACCGATGCCGAGGGACCAGACGCGATCGCCCTGATCGTAGCTGTAGCCGGGTGAGAGCACGACATCCGGATACTGCCGGGCGATCTCTAGCCGCAATTTCGCTTCGGCGGCGGCATAACGAGAGAGCGCGGCCCGCAGATCCAGGCGATTGAGCATTGCAGCTTGCTGGATGTCGTCGCTGGACTGGCGCTGCAGTTTACGATGATGCTCCTGGCGATAGATGGATTCGATATCCAGCGTCTGCAAGGGCAAGCGCGCCAGCATGTCGGGTGGCAAGCCTGCATTGCCGGCGAGCGTTGCCCGGAGTTCCGGCGCCCGGTTGCGTTCGGCTTCCAATGCTTGTTCGACGCGCTGCAGCTGCAAACGGGCATTGCTGCGTTCCACACTGGAGATCATGCCGGCCTCGAAGCGCATGTCGAGCATGCTGACGATCTGCTTGCGTAGCTCGAGCTCCTGCTGGAGCAGCTCGGTTTGCAGTAGAGAAGCGTTGTATTCGATCCAGCTGGCGACCAGACGATTACGGACCAGCCATGCATTCTGCGCGATATCGATGCGTGCGGCCTCGGACAAGCTCAGGGCACGGTCGATCCGCGCTTGACGCTTGCCGGCGGTTTCGATGGGCAGGTCGATGCCCAGGCTGTAGGTCCATGGGGATACACCGCCATCGGTCTGGCTATGATTCTCTACGCCGCCGGAAACACCGGGTAGCGGGCGTTGCGCGGCGGTGATCTCGGCTGAGCGTGCGGCGGTCCATTGCGCACGGGCGACATTGAGTTGCGGATGGTAGAAGAGGGCGGCGAGCGTGAGTTCACGTACACCCCAACGATCGATCGGGAATTGCTCGACTGGATAATCCTGAGCGGCCAGGAATCGACGGAAGGCCTCGCTGTTCGGGTCGACGGATTGATATCGTGACAAGCTCTGCGCAGGATCGATCGGTTTCGCGCTGTAAGTCTGGAATCCACAACCAGTCAGCAACAGGACGCCGGACGCGATCATCCTCACAACGACAGCCCGTGAGAATATTTGTTGAATGATTGTGTTCAATATCGCCATGCCCCCTAATCCATCGCGATATTACATGCAGAGCCGCTAAGCGGCAATTTGCGCCGGCCTAGATGACGATGGCGGCCTGCACGGCGTTGAGTGCGTCTTGAAGGGTCTCTTCTGTCAGGGTATTGATGCTGCTGGCCAGCAATTCTGCCGCTTCCACCGTGCCTTTGGGCAGGTCGTGGCTATCCAGTTCCGCGATGAGGCCAGCCGCTGCGCCTGTGACTTTCAGCAAGGCATGACGTTCTTTCATGAGCAGCTCGACTTCGGACCGAAGCATGCCGATCTCTTCTTGATTGATGGTACTTTGCATTTCAGGGTTCTCGGATCAAAACAAATGAGCGTTTCATTTTAACCCCAACCTACTTACTTGGCCTGAATTAATTCACGCACGGCATCTGCGACGACTTCGGGTTCATCGAGATGGATGTGATGTCCGCTGTTCAGGGCGATACGCTGTCTGCCGCGCTTGGACAGCTTGCTGAGTTCGATCTGCTGCGCCCGCCAGGTGACTTCCTGAGCATCACCCGCGGCACCCGATGGCCAGGCCCGTCGCCCACGGCTCAAGACGATCAAAGGCACATCTGTCAGCGGCGGCGCGTCCACGACTTCGACCACGCTTTGCCCCAGGCCGCGGAATTCGGAGCGGCCGGTCACCACCGATTTGGTATGCAGTAGATTATTGGTGAGGGCCGCCTGCGCTTCAGGCGGGATATTCAACTCATCGACACCGGCCGGCGCCACGCGCATCATCTGGTTGCCGGTGGTCATCGCCTTGCTCGGCGTCGTGCCATCCTCGTTGCGGCGGTAGGGCAGGCTGGCTGGGTGGGATGCGTCGACGAGCACGAGGCCCTTGACCTCTTCAGGGTAAGTGCTGGCGAATAGGCGTACATTGAGCCCGCCGAAGGAGTGCCCGACCAGGATGTATGGCGGTTCGACCTTCGCTTTGCCGAGCAGTGCATGCAACTCCTCGGTGATGCGCTGACTATCGCGGGGCTTGGGCCCAGGGTCGCTCCAACCGTAGCCTGCCCGGTCATAGCTGCATACCCGGGTGTCGGTCTTGAGTGATTTTTGCACGCTGGCCCAATGGGATGACCAGTCACCAAGACCGGCTTCCAGGATCACCGCAGGGCTGCCTGTGCCTTCGCAATGCAGGTGGAGTTTGTAGCCACCAAGGTCGATACGCTGGCCCGGCGCGGGAATATCGTAAAAGCTTTCTTCGGCATGTAGGAAGCCCGCGCCCAGCATCAGGCCAGTCGCCAGGTATATCCAGAGGTGCTTCGACTTTGCGTTCATGGGCTCACCGTGGTGGATACGCGCTATCCGCTGCACGAGATCGAACCGGATGTCTTCGGTCGATACGTACTGTGCATCACCAGCGGTAGCCTTGGGTTCCAGCAGGACGCTAAAGGTTTTCGCTAGTGCGGCACTTGGGATACAATAGCGTCCTTTGAGAAATTTGTCTTGATTCGCGATCGGTCCTGCTAAAGCACGATCACGCGAGCCATGAAAGACAATGTACATGAACCTGCGAAAGTGGCGGAATTGGTAGACGCACTGGATTTAGGTTCCAGCGCCGCAAGGCGTGAGAGTTCGAGTCTCTCCTTTCGCACCAACCCCTTAAGATTTGAGGAAGACAGCATGGCAGCAACCGTTGAAACGATTAGCAATCTGGAGCGCCGCATCACCGTCACGGTGCCAATGAAGCCGCTCGAAGAGGAAGTGAATCAGCGCATCAACCGCTTGGCACGCACCGTCAAGCTGGCTGGCTTCCGTCCGGGCAAGGTGCCGCTGAAGCTGGTTCAGCAACAATACGGCGCGCAAGTGCGTGACGAAGTGCTGGCCAACGCCGTCGAGCGTAGTTTTTCCGATGCCGTGGAAGAGAACAAGCTGCGTGTCGCCGGTTTCCCTAATATCGAACACAAGCCTTTCGCTGAAGCCGAAGAGCAGTTCGAATACACCGCAACCTTCGAAGTGTTTCCGGAAATCGTGATCGGTGACCTGAGCAAGAGCAAGATCGAGCGCCCCGTGCTGGAAGTCGGCGAAGCGGACGTCAAGAAGACGCTGGACGTGCTGCAGAAGCAGCGCGCTACGTTCGAGCCGGTCAAACGCGCCTCCAAGAAGGGCGATCGCGTCAACATCGTTCTGCGCGCGCTGATCAATGGCGAGGAAGTGGAAAGCACGGGCGAGCAAGGTCTCAATCTGGTGCTGGGCGAGGGTGGCCGTGTACAGGAATTCGACGACAACATGATCGGCAGCAAGCCCGGCGCCACCAAGACCTTCGACATCACCTATCCTAAAGACCATCAGCCTGAACAATTGGCGGGCAAGACGGTCACATATGAAGTGACCTTCAATAGCATTGAACAACCTAAGCTACCTGAGATCGATGCCGAATTCGCCAAGACCCTTGGCGTGGAAGACGGCGATGTCGAAAAGATGAAAGCCGAGATCAAGGCGAGCCTCACCCAGGAAGTGGAAAAGCGCGTGCGCCTGAAGCTCAAGGAGCAGGCATTCGAGGCGTTGATCGAAGCTGCCAAGCTCGAGTTGCCTAAAGCGGTCATCGGTGCGGAAACCAATCGCCTCATGCAAATGATGCAGAACAACCTGCAGCAACGTGGCATGGATGTCAGCAACGTCAATCTGGAACCGGCGTTGTTCGAAGACCAGGCCAAGCGTAACGCCACATTGCGTCTGGTCTTGGGCGAAGTCGTCAACAAGCACCAGTTGCAGGCGAATGCCGAGCAAGTGCGTGCCATGGTCGAACAGTTCGCGCAGAGCTACGAGCGTCCGGAAGATGTCATCCGTTACTACTATGACGATCCTAAGCGCCTGGACGAGCCAGCTGCCTTGGCAACGGAAGAGAACGTGGTGAACTGGGTGCTGGAAGCGGCCAAGGTCACCGACAAGAAAGTCAAATTCGACGACCTGATGGGGAATGCTTAATGAGCATGCAAAGCCAGTGGGAACCTCAAGGCCTGGGTTATATCCCCATGGTCATCGAGCAAAGCGGCCGTGGTGAACGCGCCTACGATATCTATTCGCGCCTGCTCAAGGAGCGCGTGATCTTCCTCGTAGGTCCGGTGAACGACATGACCGCCAACCTAGTGGTGGCGCAGCTACTGTTCCTCGAGGCGGAGAATCCGGACAAAGATATCTCGCTCTACATCAACTCGCCTGGCGGTTCGGTGACGGCGGGTATGGCGATCTACGATACGATGCAATTCATCAAGCCTGATGTGAGCACGCTATGTATCGGTCAGGCCGCCAGCATGGGGTCGTTATTGCTGACCGCAGGCGCCAAGGGCAAACGTTACTGTCTGCCTAATTCTCGTGTGATGATCCACCAGCCTCTGGGCGGTTTCCAGGGGCAAGCCTCGGACATCGAGATCCACGCGAAAGAGATCCTGTATCTGCGCGAAAAGCTCAACGGTATCCTGGCCGCACACACCGGTCAGCCAGTGAAGCATATCGAGCGCGATACCGACCGTGACAACTTCATGAGTGCCGATCAATCTGTGGCTTACGGCCTGGTAGACAAGGTCATTGCCAACCGTGCGGATGCCGCATAACATTACTACGTCTGTATCAAGTTCTAGGATAGTTTCATGACGACCAAGGCCGATGGCGAAAAATTACTTTACTGCTCTTTTTGCGGTAAAAGCCAGCACGAAGTCAGGAAGCTGATCGCAGGGCCCTCCGTATTCATCTGTGATGAATGCGTAGATCTCTGCAACGACATCATTCGCGAAGAAGTGCAGGACGAGAACGGCCTGAAGTCGCGCGATAACAACCTACCGACACCCAAAGAGATCTGCACCATCCTCGACCAGTATGTGATCGGCCAGACCCAGGCCAAGAAGAATCTGGCTGTTGCGGTCTACAATCATTACAAGCGTTTGGATCAGACGGCTAACAAGGACGATGTCGAGATCGCCAAGAGCAACATCCTGCTGATCGGCCCAACGGGTTCCGGCAAGACCTTGCTGGCCCAGACACTGGCCAGGTTGCTGGATGTACCCTTCGTCATGGCAGACGCTACGACCCTGACCGAAGCAGGTTATGTTGGTGAGGATGTCGAAAACATCATGCAGAAGCTCTTGCAGAAGTGTGACTACGAGATCGAGAAGGCCCAGCGCGGCATCGTTTATATCGACGAGATCGACAAGATCTCGCGCAAGTCGGATAACCCATCCATCACGCGTGACGTATCCGGTGAGGGCGTGCAGCAAGCATTACTGAAGCTGATCGAAGGTACAGTCGCATCCGTGCCGCCTCAAGGCGGCCGCAAGCATCCTAACCAGGAGTTCGTGCAGCTGGATACCACTAACATCCTGTTCATTTGCGGCGGGGCGTTCGACGGTCTCGAAAAGATCATCCGCAACCGTTCTGAAAAGGGCGGGATCGGCTTCGGTGCCGAGGTCAAGAGCAAGGACGATGCCCGCGCCGTGGGTGAAGTGCTGCGCGATGTCGAGCCTGAAGATCTGATCAAGTTCGGTCTGATCCCGGAATTCGTAGGTCGTTTGCCAGCCGTCGCTACGCTGGAATCCTTGGATGAACCGGCGCTAATGAAGATATTGGTCGAGCCAAAGAACGCGCTGACCAAGCAATACAGCAAGCTGTTCAAGATGGAAGGTGTCGAACTCGAGTTCCGTGATTCTGCCCTTGAACTCATCGCCAAGAAAGCGCTTGAGAGAAAGACCGGCGCACGTGGTCTGCGGTCCATCATGGAACATGCCTTACTTGAGATCATGTTCGATCTGCCGTCCTTGCCCAACCTCAGCAAGGTGGTGGTCGACGAAGGTGTGATTAGTGGCGACACTCCACCCATTTTGATTTATTCTGAACAAGCACGATTGGCTGAATCTGCCAGCTAACTGATCCAGCCAGTCTGCTTTTTGCAGATGGCTACTTGAATCGTCTGAGTCGGTCCCCATCTGCATGCTATGCGGCGCGGTATATCGCCGTGCCATATCTACTTAGGGTCTACTCATGACAGAACAAACTTTACCGGCTTTCTCCCCAGACTCCGATATGCTGCCATTGCTGCCATTGCGCGACGTGGTGGTTTATCCGCATCTGGTCATTCCGCTGTTTGTTGGCCGGGCCAAATCTGTCCGCGCGCTGGAACTGGCATCCGAGCATAACAAACAGATCCTGTTGGTAGCCCAGAAGTCGCCGAATGAAGACGAGCCAAGCGCCTCGGATCTCTACCATGTCGGCACCATCGCCACCGTACTACAGATGCTCAAGTTGCCTGACGGTACCGTGAAGGTGCTGGTTGAGGGGGTGCATCGCGCCAAAGTATCCGAATTCATCGAGACCAGTGATTGCTTCGCCGCCAAGGCCGAGCGTATCGAACATTCGCCGCATGACGACAGTGAGACCCAGGCGCTGATGCGCACGGTCTTCACGCAGTTCGACCAATACGTCAAACTCAACAAGAAGATCCCGCCAGAGATCCTGACCTCGCTCGCCACCATCGACGATGCCGGTCGCCTGGCGGATACCATCACCGCGCATCTTTCACTGAAGCTGGAAGAAAAGCAGAGGATCCTGGAGATGTTCAGCGTCACTGAGCGCCTTGAACATCTACTAAGCCTGCTGGAAGCCGAGATCGATATCCTGCAGGTCGAAAAGCGCATCCGTGGCCGCGTCAAGCGCCAGATGGAAAAGAGCCAGCGCGAGTACTACCTCAATGAGCAGGTGAAGGCGATCCAGAAGGAACTCGGCGAACAGGACGAGAATGCGGATATCGAAGAGCTCGAGAAACGCATCAAATCCGCACGCATGCCGAAAGAGGCCTTGAACAAGGTCAATGCGGAGATGAAGAAACTGAAGATGATGTCGCCGATGTCCGCCGAAGCGACCGTCGTCCGTAACTACATCGAAACCCTGACCAACCTGCCTTGGAAGAAAAAGACCAAGATCAGCCAGGATCTGCTGGCTGCTGAAGCTGTCCTCGACGCCGACCATTACGGTCTGGAGAAGGTCAAGGAGCGCATCGTCGAGTACCTCGCGGTACAGCAGCGTGTCGACAAGCTGAAAGCACCTATCCTCTGCCTGGTAGGCCCACCGGGTGTTGGCAAGACCTCGCTCGGCCAGAGTATCGCGAAAGCGGTCAACCGCAAGTTCGTGCGTGTCGCCCTGGGCGGCGTGCGCGACGAATCGGAGATTCGCGGTCACCGTCGTACCTATATCGGCTCCATGCCCGGCAAGGTGCTGCAGAGCATGAGCAAGGTTGGCGTCAAGAACCCACTGTTCCTGCTGGATGAAGTCGACAAGATGGGCCAGGATTTTCGTGGTGATCCATCTTCAGCCTTGCTGGAGGTGCTGGATCCCGAGCAGAACCATACTTTTGTCGACCATTACGTCGAGGTCGAATATGACCTCTCGGACGTCATGTTCGTCGCGACGGCCAATTCGCTGAATATCCCCGCACCGTTACTGGACCGTATGGAAGTGATCCGTCTGGCCGGGTACACGGAAGATGAAAAGGTCAACATCGCCATGCGCTACCTGTTGCCCAAGCAACTGAAGACCCATGGGTTGAAGGAGACCGAGATCAGCATCTCGGAAGCGACCATCCGTGATGTCGTCCGTTACT
>CABHOJ010000047.1 GCA_902168195.1 uncultured Methylotenera sp. | reverse complement strand
CCGAACTCCCACTGCAGATCGTCGCAGTCGACGAACTGATCGAGGCCGGGGTGAAAGGGGCCGACATGATAGTCCTCCAGGTAGACTTCGATGAAGGTCTTCCAGTTGAAGGCGTATTCCTCGATCATCACGCGATCCAGCATGTAGCCGGTGAAATCGAAATCCTGCCGGCAGCCCAGCGCGCTCAATTCCTTGCTCACATCGCGTTTTCCCTCGAACAGCAAGCCCTGCCATTGTTGCAGGCTGGATGTATCGAGGTGGAGACACGGCTTGTCCTCGAAATGTGGCGCACCCATGAGCTCGCCTTGGAGGTCGTATGTCCATCGATGGAGCGGGCAGACGATATTGCGGGTATGGCCTTTGCCATCGAGCATGATGGCCTGGCGGTGACGGCAGACGTTGCTCATGAGCTCGATCCCGCGCGCATTGTGCACCAGCGCTTTGCCTTGTTGCATCCAGTCCAGCACGTGATAATCGCCGGGATTGCTGGCCATGAGCGTGTGGCCGATGTAGCGGGGACGCGCTGCCAGGAGTTTCTGCTCGAGGGCGTGGATGCTCGGGTCTACGTACCACGCCACAGGCAGCTGCGGGGTGGGTTGACGTTGGAGTGCGCTCACATTGTTTGCGCTGACGGATGCCAGTGATGCCATAACTTGAGTTGCTTGCGTTACTATGGGCCGGAAACGATGGGTTCACATGCCGTATTTGGCGAACAGGCGATTTTGCCCGAATCCGGGGTTTTTTCAAGTACATTTTGTATTTCAAAGCCTGCTGCCGAGGCAAAAAACGCCTGTAAAACCAAGGCTGAATCTTGCTAAATCCATGGTTTTGCGCTAACCTCGACGCTCTTGATACGAAACGACTTTTACTGGGGAGGCTGTTGATGAAAAATCCGTTGGATTCGATCCTGGGCACCATCATATCCGGGCTGGTATTGACGCTCGTTTTGTATTACTTCCTCAAGAATTTCATTGCGGCGGGGGTCTAAATCATGGAATTCCAGATTGAGGCCATCTTCCGTTTCGTCCACGTGATCGCAGGCGTCGCTTGGATCGGCTTGCTCTATTACTTTAACCTAGTGCAGGTGCCCGCCATGGCTGCGGCCACGGCAGACAAGGAAGGTCCTGGCGGCGCTGGCATCTCCAAGTATGTGGCGCCGCGTGCCTTGCTCTGGTTCCGATGGGCTGCGGTCGTCACCTGGCTTGCCGGCGCAGCTTTGCTCGGCGCGAACTTCGTTCCGGCGTTCACCCTGCAGCCTGCGTTCGCCACCATCGGTATCGGCGCCTGGCTCGGCACCATCATGCTGTTCAACGTTTGGGTGTTGATCTGGCCGAACCAGAAGAAGATCCTGGGTATGGTGTCCGCGACCGATGCCGAGAAAGCTAGGGCGCGCCGTGTGGCGTTCCTCGCTTCCCGAACCAATACGATGCTGTCGATCCCCATGTTGTTCTTCATGGCCAATGGCCTGACCCACAGGGCGCTGATCGGTTTGTAACATTCTGGCTTTATGCTGCAAACGGCGGCTGAAGCCGCCGTTTTTATTTTTTGAGTACGAAATTAAATCATGTCGCAACATTTGATGAATACCTATAACCGGCAGCCCGTCAGCTTTGTCAAAGGACAAGGCGTCTGGCTTTACGACGCGGAAGGCAACCAGTATCTGGATGCCCTCTCCGGCGTCGCTGTCAACGGCTTGGGTCATGCGCACCCGAAACTGGTCGCCGCCATCAGCGAGCAAGCCGGCAAGCTGATCCATGTCTCCAACATCTATGGCATCAACGAACAATCCCGTCTCGCCGATAAACTGGCCGAAGTCTCCGGGATGGGCAAAGTGTTCTTCTGCAACTCCGGTTGCGAAGCCAACGAAGCGGCCATCAAGCTGGCACGCCTCTACGGTCACAACAAGGGTATCGAGAGTCCCGAGATCATCGTCATGGAAAGAGCGTTCCATGGCCGTACGCTCGCGACCCTGTCGGCAACAGGTAACCGCAAGACCCAGGCTGGCTTCGAGCCGCTGGTGAGCGGTTTTGTGCGCGTGCCGTTCGACGACCTCGAAGCGGTGCGCCAAGTGGCCGCACGCAACAAGAATGTCGTCGCTATCCTGGTCGAGCCTGTGCAGGGCGAGGGTGGCATCAACATCCCCAAGGACGCGAAGGCGTATCTGGAAGGCCTGCGCAAGCTTTGTGACGAACACGGCTGGCTCCTGATGCTGGATGAGGTGCAGAGCGGGATCGGCCGGACCGGTACCTGGTTCGCTTTCCAGCATACGGATATCAAGCCGGATGTGTTGAGCCTGGCTAAAGGGCTGGGTTCCGGCGTGCCGATCGGAGCCTGTGTCGCAGCCGGCAAGGCAGCCGATGTCTTTACCTACGGCAAGCATGGCTCGACGTTCGGCGGCAACCCGCTGGCGACGACGGCCGGCTACGTGACCTTGCAGACCATCGCGGAAGAGGGCTTGTGCGAACATGCCGAGAAGATCGGTGACTGGATCCGTGAGGCGTTCAAGGCGGAGCTGAAAGGAGTGCCGGGGGTGGTCACCGTGCGCAATGCCGGTCTGATGATCGGCATCGAACTCGATCGGTCCTGTGGCGACCTGGTCAAGCATGCGCTAGAAGCCAAGGTGCTGATCAACGTGACCGCAGACAACGTCATCCGCCTGCTGCCGCCACTGGTCATCAGCCAAGAGGAAGCCAAAGAACTGGTCGACCGGCTGGTGCCGTTGATCAAGCGATTCCTGGGGCATTGAGATGGCAGAGATCAAGCATTTCCTGCAGTTCAACGATTTCACGGGCGATGAGCTCGAGCACGTGTTCGAGCGTACGCGCTGGATCAAGCAGCAATTCAAGAATTACCAGCAATACTGGCCGCTGAGCGACCGGACGCTGGTGATGATCTTCGAGAAGGCCAGTACGCGCACGCGCCTGAGCTTCGAAGCCGGGATGCAGCAGCTGGGCGGTTCCGCGATCTATCTGAATACGCGCGACTCGCAGCTGGGTCGCGGCGAGCCGGTGGAGGATGCGGCACAGGTCATCTCACGCATGAGCGATCTGGTGATGATCCGGACCTTCGAGCAGGAGATCATCGAACGCTTCGCCGCGAATTCGCGCGTGCCGGTGATCAATGGCCTGACCAACGAATATCATCCGTGCCAGATCCTGGCCGATATCTATACCTTCATCGAGCATCGCGGTTCGATCAAGGGCAAGACCGTGGCCTGGATCGGCGATTCGAACAACGTCTGCAACACCTGGCTCCAAGCGGCGGAACTGCTGGACTTCAATGTCCATGTATCGACGCCACCTGGCTACGAGGTCGAGCCCGAGCGCGCCAACCTGTATGGTCATGACCATTACGAGGAGTTCGCCGACCCGATGGAAGCCGCCAGGGATGCCGACCTCGTGACGACCGATGTCTGGACTTCGATGGGCTTCGAGGCGGAGAACGAGGAACGTCGTCGCGATTTCGCAGACTGGCAGGTCGATACCGATATGATGAAGGTCGCCGCCAAGGATGCGCTGTTCATGCATTGCCTGCCGGCGCATCGTGGTGAAGAAGTGGCGGCGGACGTCATCGACGGCCCACAGAGCGTGGTCTGGGATGAGGCTGAGAACAGGTTGCATACGCAAAAAGCATTAATGGAATATCTATTGTTAGGAAAAGTGAAGTAATGAGCGATATCAAGAAGGTAGTGCTGGCCTATTCGGGCGGTCTGGATACTTCGGTCATCCTGAAGTGGCTGACCGACACCTACAATTGTGAGGTCGTGACCTTCACGGCGGATCTGGGCCAAGGCGAGGAGCTGGAGCCGGCGCGTGAAAAGGCCAAGAAGTTCGGCGTCAAGGAGATCTACATCGATGATCTGCGTGAGGAGTTCGTCCGCGATTTCGTGTTCCCGATGTTCCGCGCCAACACCGTCTATGAAGGTGAATACCTGCTCGGCACCTCTATCGCACGTCCGTTGATCGCCAAGCGTCTGGTGGAGATCGCCAACGAGACCGGCGCCGATGCGATCTCGCACGGTGCGACCGGCAAGGGTAATGACCAGGTGCGGTTCGAACTGGGCGCTTACGCGCTGAAGCCCGGCGTCAAGATCATCGCCCCGTGGCGCGAGTGGGATCTATTGTCCCGTGAAAAGCTGCTGGCCTATGCCGAGAAGAACGGTATCCCGGTCGAGATGAAGCACAAGCAAGGCGGCAGCCCGTATTCCATGGATGCCAATCTGTTGCACATCAGCTATGAGGGCCGTCATCTGGAAGACCCGTCCGCCGAGGCCGAAGAATCGATGTGGCGCTGGACCGTGAGCCCAGAGAACGCGCCCGATGCGGCCGAATATCTGGATATCGAATATGTGAACGGCGACCCGGTCGCCTTGAACGGCAAGAAACTGCCGCCACATGTGTTGCTGGCCGAGCTGAACCAGTTGGGCGGCAAACATGGTATCGGCCGCCTGGATCTGGTCGAGAACCGGTATGTCGGCATGAAGTCGCGCGGCTGTTACGAGACGCCTGGCGGCACCATCATGCTCAAGGCGCATCGCGCTATCGAGTCGCTGACGCTGGATCGCGAAGTGGCACATTTGAAGGACGACCTGATGCCGCGTTACGCCAGCCTGATCTATAACGGCTATTGGTGGAGTCCGGAACGTGTCGCCTTGCAGACACTGATCGACCACACGCAGAAGAGCGTCAATGGTTTCGTTCGCCTCAAGCTGTACAAGGGCAATGTCATCGTCACCGGCCGCGATAGCAAGACCGATTCGCTGTTCGATCCGACCATCGCTACGTTCGAGGACGATGCCGGCGCCTATGACCAGAAGGATGCAGGCGGCTTCATCAAGCTCAACGCATTGCGCATGCGCATCGCCGCGAATCTGCGTAACAAGAAGAAATAACCGAAAGTTCAGGAGAGAGAAGATGGCACAGTTCGATCACGTTAGCGTCAAAAAGAAAGCCAATGTCTATTTCGACGGCAAGTGTGTCAGCCACACGGTCATGTTCCCTAACGGCACGCGTTGCACCGTGGGCGTGATCTTCCCAAGCACGCTGACGTTCAACACCGGATCCCCTGAGCTCATGGAGATCAATGCCGGTGTGTGCAAGGTGCGCCTCAAGGGCGAAGACCAATGGAAAACCTACGGGGCGGGCGAGAAGTTCGCGGTGCCGGGTAATTCGTCGTTCGACATCGAGACGGTGGAGATGGTGGATTACGTCTGCCACTTCGAGTAATCGCATGCTCGCCGTCGCGTCGTTATTAGGAGAGAACAATGCCTTCGTTTGATATCACGTCAGAAGCCGACATGGTCGCCTTGAAGAATGCGGTCGATGTGGCGGATCGCCAGATCATCAACCGTTACGATTTCAAGGGCACTTCCGCCAAGGTGGAGCTCAACGAGAAGGACAAGCTGATCACGCTCAATGGCGATTCGGATTTCCAGCTCGACCAGATCAAGGACATCCTGTTTCCCGCGATGGAGAAGAAGGAACCGGATAGCAGCAAGCGCTTGGATCTGCAGGACGTGCAGAAGGTCTCCGGCAACAAGGTCAAGCAGGAGATGAAGATCAAGGACGGTATCGACAGCGATCTGGCCAAGCGTATCGTCAAGCTGATCAAGGATTCCGGCCTCAAGGTGCAGGCCAGCATCCAGGGCGACACCGTGCGTGTGAACGGTGCCAAGCGCGATGTGCTGCAGGACACCATCGCCCATGTGAAGAAGTCGGTGACGGATTTCCCGTTGAAGTTCGGTAATTTCAGAGACTAGTTTCAGGAACAATCGTGGCAAAAACGCTTTACGACAAATTATTCGATTCCCACGTGGTGCATGAAGAGAACGGCGCCGCGCTGCTCTATATCGATCGCCACTTGGTGCACGAAGTCACCAGCCCGCAGGCTTTCGAAGGCCTGAAGCTGAGTGCCCGCAAGGTCTGGCGCGTGAGCTCCGTGCTGGCCGTGCCCGATCACAACGTACCGACCACCGATCGCAGCAAGGGCATCGCCGACCCGGTGTCGCGCTTGCAGGTCGAAACCCTGGATAACAACTGTGCCGAGTTCGGGATCACCGAATTCCGTATGAACGATGCACGCCAAGGCATCGTCCACGTCATCGGACCTGAGCAAGGAGCGACCCTGCCAGGTATGACCGTGGTCTGCGGCGATTCCCATACCAGCACGCATGGTGCATTTGGCGCGTTGGCCCATGGTATCGGCACTTCCGAGGTGGAGCATGTGCTTGCGACGCAATGCCTAGTGCAAAAGAAATCCAAGGCCATGCTGGTCAAGGTCGAAGGCCAGCTGGGTCGAGGCATCACCGCCAAGGACATCGCCTTGGCGGTGATCGGCAAGATCGGCACCGCTGGTGGCACAGGCTATGCCATCGAATTCGCGGGGTCTGCCATTCGCGGCCTGAGCATGGAAGGGCGCATGACGCTCTGCAACATGGCGATCGAGGCCGGTGCACGTGCCGGCATGGTGGCTGTGGACGATACGACGATCAATTACGTCAAGGGCCGCCCTTACGCGCCGAAGGCCGAGCAATGGGATGCGGCGGTCGCGTACTGGCGTACCCTGCACAGTGATGAGGGCGCGAAGTTCGACGCTGTCGTCGAACTCGATGCGGCCGCCATCCTTCCACAAGTCACCTGGGGCACATCGCCCGAGATGGTGACGGGCATCGACGGCAAAGTACCTGACCCGGCCAAGGAATCCGATCCGACCAAGCGCGGGGGTATCGAGCGGGCGCTCGAATACATGGGCTTGCAGGCCAATACGCCGATCGAGCAGATCCATATCGATAAAGTGTTCATCGGTTCCTGCACCAATTCGCGTATCGAGGACTTGCGTGCCGCCGCCGCGATCGCCAAAGGTAAGCATGTGGCGCCTAACGTCAAGCTGGCGATGGTCGTGCCGGGTTCTGGCCTGGTGAAGGCGCAAGCCGAACAGGAAGGTCTGGACAAGGTGTTCAAGGATGCAGGTTTCGAATGGCGCGAACCGGGTTGTTCCATGTGTCTGGCGATGAATGCCGACCGTCTGGAACCGGGTGAGCGTTGTGCCTCCACCTCGAATCGTAATTTCGAGGGCAGGCAAGGGCAGGGTGGTCGCACCCATCTGGTCAGTCCGGAGATGGCCGCAGCCGCAGCCGTTGCCGGGCATTTCGTCGATGTAAGACAACTTTAAAACTCGGGGAAATCGAATATGAAGAAACTGTTAGTGTTGGTGATGTCGGTATCCGCTTTTGCATTGTCGGCATGTAACACCGTCCATGGGATCGGCAAGGATCTCGAGGCGGCCGGCGAATCCGTGCAAAAGAACAGCAAGTAAGTACTGCAAAAATACGCTTAGCTAGTCAAAGAGACGCTTAGCTAGTCAAAGAGAATAGATAAACAAGATGCAACCATTTGTCACACTGGATGGATTGGCGGTACCGCTCGATCGTGCGAACGTCGATACGGACGCCATCATCCCCAAGCAGTTCCTCAAGTCGATCAAGCGCTCGGGTTTCGGTCCGAACGCCTTCGACGAATGGCGCTATCTCGATCATGGTGAGCCGGGGATGGATAACAGCCAACGCAAGGTCAACCCGGATTTCGTGCTGAATCAGCCACGCTACCAGGGCGCCGAGATCCTGCTGGCGCGTGAGAACTTCGGCTGTGGCTCCAGTCGCGAGCATGCGCCATGGGCACTGCTGGATTACGGTTTCCGCGCCATCGTCGCGCCGAGCTTCGCCGATATCTTCTTCAATAACTGCTTCAAGAACGGCATCTTGCCCGTAGTCTTGAGTGCAGAAGCGGTCGATCGACTGTTCAAGGCGGTCCAGACGACCCCCGGCTACAAGATCCTGATCGACCTGGAAAAGCAAACCGTGCAAACGCCGGACGGCCAAGCCTACAGTTTCGAGGTCGATGCCTTTCGCAAACATTGCCTGCTGAACGGTCTCGACGACATTGGGCTTACCTTGCAGCATGTCGACAAGATCAAGGCTTTCGAAACCCAGCACAAACAAACACAGCCCTGGCTGTTCAACCAATAGGTTGCGCGACTGAGCGGCTGTTCAACTCATCAGTAAGAAAGTGATTCAAATGAAGATTGCAGTATTGCCAGGAGACGGCATCGGCCCGGAGATCGTGGCACAAGCCGTCAAGGTGCTGAAGGCGCTGGATATCCCGATGCAACTGGAAGAAGCGCCGATCGGCGGAGCGGGTTATGAAGCCGCTGGCGACCCGTTGCCTGCCGCGACCCTCAAGCTGGCGAAGGAATCGGATGCCGTGCTGCTGGGTGCCGTGGGTGACTGGAAGTACGATAGCTTGCCACGCGACCAGCGGCCGGAACGCGGGCTGTTACGTATCCGCAAGGAACTGAACCTGTTCGCCAACTTGCGCCCGGCGTTGCTCTATCCGGAACTGGCCTCGGCCTCGACCCTGAAGCCGGAAGTGGTCTCAGGTCTCGATCTCATGATCGTGCGTGAGCTCACGGGCGACATCTACTTCGGTCAACCGCGCGGGATCAGTACCCTGGAGAATGGCGAGCGCGAGGGGATCAATACCATGCGCTACAACGAGTCCGAGATCCGTCGCATCGGGCGCGTGGCTTTCGATATCGCCATGAAGCGCAACAAGAAAGTGTGCTCTGTCGACAAGGCCAATGTGCTGGAGACCACCGAGTTGTGGCGTCAGGTCATGATCGAGCTCGCTAAGGAATACCCGGAAGTCGAGCTCAGCCACATGTATGTCGATAATGCCGCCATGCAGCTGGTGCGTGCGCCAAAACAGTTCGACGTCATGGTCACCGGTAATATCTTCGGTGACATCTTGTCGGATGAGGCTTCCATGCTGACCGGTTCCATCGGCATGTTGCCTTCGGCCTCGCTGGACGCGAACAACAAGGGGATGTACGAGCCTAGCCATGGTTCAGCACCCGACATCGCCGGCAAGGACGTCGCGAACCCGCTGGCGACCATTCTCTCTGCAGCCATGATGTTGCGTTATACCTTCAACGATGAAGTCAACGCGACGCGTATCGAGAACGCAGTGAAGAAAGCGCTGGCGGAGGGTTATCGTACCGCCGACATCCATACCGAAGGTTGCAAGAAAGTAAAATGCAGCGAGATGGGCGATGCGGTGGTGGCAGCCTTGTAATGTGGCCAGACTGATACCTTAATAG
>CABHOJ010000046.1 GCA_902168195.1 uncultured Methylotenera sp. | reverse complement strand
GAAGACGGCATACGAGATCATGCCTAGTCTCGTGGGCTCGGAGATGTGTATAAGAGACAGAAACAGGATTCGACCACCGAGCTCTACCACTTTATCGGCAAGGACATCCTGTATTTCCATGCCTTGTTCTGGCCTGCGACCCTGGAATACTCGGGCTACCGCAAGCCGACGAAGATCTTCGCACACGGCTTCCTGACCGTGAACGGCGAGAAGATGTCGAAATCGCGGGGGACTTTCATCACCGCGCGCAGCTATCTCGATCACATCAAGAATCCGGAATACCTGCGGTATTACTACGCCGCCAAGCTCAACGGCAGCATGGAAGACATCGACCTCAACCTCGAAGACTTCACGGCACGCGTCAACAGCGATCTGGTGGGCAAGTACATCAATATCGCCAGCCGCACTGCCGGCTTCATCAACAAGCTGTTCGACGGTAAAGTAGAAAAAATCAGCAACTCCCCGGTCATCGACGAGATGCGCAAATCTGCGCCAGTGATCGCTGAATCCTACGACAATCGCGACTACAGCCGGGCCCTGCGGGAGATCATGCGTCTCGCGGACCTGGCGAATGCTAACATCGCGGAAGCGGCGCCGTGGGTCAAGGCCAAGCAGGAAGGTACCGATGCCAGGGCTTCACTCGAAATGGATTGCTCTGCCGCCATGGAGATGTTCCGTCTGCTGACCATCTACCTGAAACCGGTGTTGCCGGCGTTGGCAGCCAATATCGAGCGTTTCCTCAACGTGCCGGTACTAACCTGGTCTGCCGTCGAGACGCCTTTGCCTTCCGGTCACCGCATCAATGACTACACACATCTCATTACACGCATCGACCCTAAATTGATCGAAGCCATGACCGAAGCCAACAAGGAAACCATGCAAACCGCTACTCCCATTAATAGTGCATCCGTCGCAGAAGAAACCAATCACATCAGTATCGACGATTTCACCAAAGTCGATCTGCGCATCGCCAAGATCGTCGATGCACAGCATGTCGAAGGCGCAGAGAAACTCCTGCAGTTGACGTTGGATATCGGTGAAGAGAAGACGCGTAATGTGTTCGCCGGTATCAAGTCTGCTTATGACCCGGCATCGCTGAAAGGGCGCTTGACTGTGATGGTCGCCAACCTCGCGCCTCGCAAGATGAAGTTCGGTCTATCCGAAGGCATGGTGCTGGCAGCCAGTGACGATCGCGGCGGGCCTTTCATCCTGTCGCCCGATAGCGGCGCCCAACCGGGCATGCGCGTCAAGTAATCGCAGTAGCGATCAAACAAAAAGCCCCGCGATGCGGGGCTTTTTGTTGAGTGGATATCACCAGCTTATTTCTTTTGTGCGGCTGCGGATTTCGCTGCGCCGACCGTCACTTCCTTCTTGAGACCTTCGACGGTCTTTTCGCCGAAGCCAGGTACGTTATCCAGATCGTTCACAGACTTAAAACCACCGCTTTTCTTGCGATATTCGATGATGGCATCAGCCTTGGCAGGGCCTACGCCTTTCAGCGATTCGAGTTCAGCCTTGGAAGCAGTATTGAGATCGACAGCCGCATAAGCGTTGAATGACAGACCGATGGTGACGAGCAGAGCAAGCAGGAGTTTTTGCATGGATTTCCCCTCAAAGGTGGTTGAAAGATGCCAGGCATTGGTTGCCTGTGCGTTCGCATCTTATCGCCGGGGAATGATTTGCAACCCTCGCAGGATTGCTAGTTGACGCCAATCTCTTGCTGGATCGCCTGCAGGGCGGCTAACGGGTCCGGCGCCTGGGTGATCGGTCGACCAATCACCAGGTAGCTGGCACCCAGTTGCAAGGCCTTAGCTGGGGTCACGACACGGTTCTGGTCGTCCAGACTGGCATCGGCAGGCCTTATGCCTGGGGTGACCAGGCAGAAGTCGCCCCCGAGTTCCTGGCGCAAGGTGCCGGCTTCCTGGGCGGAGCAGACGACGCCGTGCAGTCCGGCACGTTGCGTCAGCATCGCCAGATTCAATACCTGATCTTCCAGTTTGGCGGTCACACCGATCTGGTCGAGGGTCGCCTGATCCATGCTGGTAAGTACCGTGACGGCGATGAGCAGGGGCGAATGGCCGCTGCGTAGGACACCTTCTCTGGCGGCCTGCATCATCGGCAGACCACCACTGGCATGCACATTCAGCATCCATACACCTAATCGACTGGCCGCTTCACAGGCCTTGGCGACGGTATTGGGGATGTCATGGAATTTAAGGTCGAGGAAGACACCGAAATCCTTCGCTACCAGAGATTCCACGAATTGCGGGCCTGCGGCCGTGAACAGTTCCTTTCCCACCTTCAGGCGGCAGAGCGCGGGGTCGAGTCGATCGACCAGCTTCATGGCGCCAGCGGCATCGGCATAATCTAAGGCGACGACGATCTTGGGGTCGGACATAGGTTTCATCAGGTATTGGGTTCGTTAGGTTCTGGTGCGATCGCTTCCCACGCGTTGCAGGCCGGACATTGCCAGTGGAAGTTCTTGGCGCGGAAGCCACACTGGTCGCAGACGAAGGCGTTGCGATTGCCGATGGCGGAACGCACCGTCTGTTGCGTGAGGTTGGTATCGTGCTGGTCGTTCTTCTCGAACTGCATACGGGCTTTGAGCAACTGATCGAGCGTTTGCAGGCTGGGCCGCTTGTTCAATTCTTCTCGCGCCAAGGCTGCCGCGCTTTCCGGGCCTTCTTCGGCCAAGACAGCCTCGTAAACGACGGCCTGCAAGGAGGGCAGCTTGTACGTCTGCAAGTAGCTGCGCAATTGCGCCATGCCTTCATCCAGTTTGCCGATGGCACGGTAGCTGGCCAATAGTTTTCCTGCGATCAGGCCCAAGTATTCCGGCTTCTGGAATTCCACGCGTTTCCAGATCGAGATGGCGACCTTGTGCGCGCCATCGGTAGCTTCCATATCGCCCAGGAGGATATTGGCACGCACGCAGCCCTTATTGGCATCCAGTGCCTTTTCCAATTCATGCCGGGCGGTATGGTGGTCGTTGGTGAGGATGGATTTCATGGCCATCTCGCAGTAGTACTGGGCGATCTCCTTGCGGAACGGTACGCCGGACAGGCGTTCCAGTTCCTTCGCGCTCTCGATGGCATGTTCCCACTCCCGTTCGCGTACATAGATCTCGAGCAGGGCACGCAAGGCGGGTTGCTTGTAACGGCTGTCGTCCAGCGACTTGAACAATTCTTCTGCACGATCCAGCAAGCCGGCCTTGAGGTAATCCTGTGCCAGTTCGGCCGTCACCGCCATCTTCTGCGGTTCCGGCAGTTCGCGTTTCTCCAGCAGGTTCAAATGCAGATGGATCGCGCGGTCCACTTCGCCACGTCGACGGAACAGGCTCCCTAACGCGAAATGCAGTTCCAGTGAATCGGCATTGGCTTCGACAGCTTCGATGAACGCCTCGATGGCCTTGTCGTGCTGATCGGTGATGAGGAAATTCAGGCCCTTGAAGTAGGCGGCAGGCAGGGTGGTGGACTCCGACAACAACTGGTTGATGTCGACACGCGCAGCGATCCAGCCCAGCGTGAAGAAGAGCGGGAGCGCGAGTAGCCACCAGTATTCGAATTCCATGTTTATCCGTTTTTTATAAGTAATGATCCAGCATCAATGGCCGGGTTGGGTCTTGTTCGCGGATTGCGCCTGATCGTGAGGATTGAGTTGCCGTAACTCGCGCTGCATCGCGATCATCTGGCGTCGCTGGCGGATGATCGGGTTGAGGCAGGCGATCATGCCGGCTACGGTGCCGATGAAAAAGGCGATCAGCAGCATCAGCGACAAGGGGGCCCGCCAAACGAAACCCAGATAGTAGTGGAGTTCGACGATCTCCGCGTTCTTCAGGGCAAACCCCAGCAGCAGGATGAACAGCAATACACCCAGAAACAGGTAAAGATAACGCATGGCCTGATTCTACCTAATTTCAGGGGGCAACTCCAAAATATGCCCGACAATCGAGCGCTGAGGACAGGCAAAAAAAACGGCAGTCCCGAGTGGAGACTGCCGTTCTGGTCGTGCTAGCAACTATTCAGATAAATCGACGCGCTCGCGCAATTCCTTGCCTGCCTTGAAGTGCGGTACGTATTTCTCGGGTACCTGTACTTTAGTGCCGGTCTTGGGATTGCGACCAAGGCGTGGCGGGCGGTAGTTCAGGCTGAAACTACCGAACCCCCTGATTTCGATGCGCTCACCGGTTGCGAGATTGTCCGACATGGAATCAAGGATAGCCTTCACGGAAAGCTCGGCATCCTTGACTACCAATTGCGGAAAACGCGCAGCAAGCTTGGCAATCAGCTCTGATTTGGTCATCGCGTGTATGCCTTATTCGTTGTTCTTGCCGTCAAGTTTAGCTTTCAACAACGCACCCAGATTGGTGGTGCCTGCAGCGCCAGCATTGTCGTTGCTGAACTTCTGCATGGCATCGGCTTCTTCAGCGATGTCTTTAGCCTTGATGGACAAGTTGATGTTGCGGTTCTTGCGATCGATGTTGATGATGCGGGCTTCGACTTCTTCGCCTTCCTTCAGCACGCTGGTCGCATCTTCCACTTTCTCCTTGGAGATATCGGAAGCGCGCAGGTAGCCTTCGACTTCACCGTCCAGGGTCACGACAGCACCCTTGGCATCCACGGACTTGACGGTACCCTTAACGATGGCGCCCTTGTCGTTGATGCTGGTGTAAGCGTTGAACGGATCGCTGTCCAGTTGCTTGACGCCGAGGGAGATACGTTCCTTCTCGACATCGATGGCCAGAACCACGGCTGCGACTTCGTCACCCTTCTTGAAGTTGCGGATGGCTTCTTCGCCGGTCTGGTTCCAGGACAGGTCGGACAGGTGGACCAGGCCGTCGATGCCGCCTGGCAAGCCGATGAACACACCGAAATCGGTGATGGACTTGATCTGGCCGCTGACCTTGTCACCCTTCTTGTGGGAAGCTGCGAAATCGTCCCATGGGTTGGCTTGGCATTGCTTCATGCCGAGGGACAGACGGCGACGGTCTTCGTCGATCTCAAGGATCATGACTTCGACTTCGTCACCCAGTTGGGCGATCTTGGCAGGATGGACGTTCTTGTTGGTCCAGTCCATTTCGGAGACGTGCACCAGACCTTCGATACCTGGCTCGATCTCGACGAACGCACCATAATCGGTCAGGTTGGTCACCTTGCCGAACAGGCGGGTGCTGACTGGGTAACGGCGGCTCAGGGCGACCCATGGATCATCGCCCAGTTGCTTGATACCGAGGGATACACGGTTCTTCTCTTGATCGAACTTGAGGATCTTGGCTTCGACTTCTTCGCCAACAGTCAGCACTTCGGATGGGTGCTTGACGCGGCGCCATGCCAGGTCGGTGATGTGCAGCAGGCCGTCGATGCCACCCAGGTCAACGAACGCACCGTAGTCGGTGATGTTCTTGACGATGCCCTTGACCACTGCGCCTTCCTTCAGGCTGCCCAGCAGGGCTTCGCGGTCAGCGCCCATGCTCTCTTCGAGCACTGCGCGACGGGATACGACGACGTTGTTACGCTTGCGGTCGAGCTTGATGACCTTGAAATCCCATTCCTTGTTCTCGAACGGGGTGGTGTCCTTCACGGGGCGCAGGTCGACCAGCGAACCTGGCAGGAAGGCACGGATGCCGTTGACCATGACGGTCAGACCACCCTTGACGCGGCCATTGACCATGCCCTTGATGATGCGGCCTTCGTTCATGGCTTCTTCCAGATCCAGCCATGCCGCGAGGCGCTTGGCCTTCTCGCGCGACAACTTGGTGGAGCCGTAGCCGTCTTCCAGTGATTCGATCGCGACCTTGACGAAATCGCCAACGGCGACTTCCAGCTCGCCACGGTCGTTACGGAATTCACTGGTAGCAATGATACTTTCGGATTTGAGGCCGGCATTGACGATAACGAAGTCATCATCGATGGACACGACTTCTGCGGTGATCACTTCACCGGAGCGCATTTCCTGGCGCGCCAGGCTCTCCTCGAATAAAGCTGCGAAACTTTCAGTGGAGGAGGTGTTGGTGGAAACGTTAGCCATTAAAAAGGGTACCTAAAAATATTCCCGCCGAGCAGCGGGGTTAATTGATAAAACCACGAACCCTTGAGATCCGTGGCACCTGTTGCAACTACTGGATTACTTTGCCTGAGATTTTCGGTGGTGGGCCAAGACGCTCTCGACCGCCTGCTCTATACTGAGCGCGCTGGTTTCGAGCAATTCGGCATCACTACTCTGCTGCAAGGGCGCAACCGATCTTTGCCGGTCTCGGGCGTCACGCGCCTGCAAATCTTGTAAGATGTCGGCTAGATTAGCATGGTTTCCTTTTGACATCAACTGCTTATAACGCCTTTCAGCCCGTACTTCCGCCGTCGCCGTGAGGAATATCTTGGTGTCGGCATCGGGGAAAACCACGGTCGCCATGTCCCGGCCGTCGGCGACCAGCCCCGGCACTTGACGGAAGCTATGCTGGAGGTCGAGCAGCGCAGCACGAACGGCAGGATGCACTGCGACCTCGGAGGCCCCTCGACTCATCTCTTCCGTGCGCACCGCATCGCTGATATCTTCGCGACCGTCTCCATTGCCCAGCCATATCCTGTTGCCGTCGAAGCGGATGTCCAGCTGCAACGCCATCTCGGCTAGCGCATGTTCGTCACGCCAGTCGATGGCTTGCCTGCGGGCGACCAGCGCGACGATGCGATAGAGCGCGCCGGAATCAAGATAGTGATAACCGAGCCTATCGGCGACAATCTGCGCGACCGTGCCCTTGCCGGAAGCGGAAGGACCATCGATGGCGATGACGGGAATGTGAGTGTGCTGAGACATCAATAGTTTTTACTTATGTTTTTGGTTTGAACAATCAATTAGATTAATTTATCAAGGTCGCTATCATCTCTCTATCGCATCAAGTATCGATGACAGGAGTGATGATATGACCAAGACCCTTACCTTTGCCGCCGTGCACTTCAGTGTCGCATTTACGGTGGGCTATGCCTTGACCGGCAGCGTCGCCATCGGGGGCGCCATCGCTCTGGTCGAGCCGGCCTGCAATACCGTCGCCTATTTCTTCCACGAAAGGATCTGGCAGAAGATCGAACAGGGCGAACCGGTCAAATTCGCCTTCTTCCACGCGCATTAAATAAGACCAGCTTTACTGCTGCGCGCGTAAATCAGGTATCGCTTATCAGCTTGTGCTATTCCTGCGTGACTGAAGCGAAGCGCTCGAAATAATCCGGGAACGTCTTCGCCACACAGCCTGGATCGTTGATGGTGATCGGCGTCCTGCCCAGTGCGATGAGGGAGAAGCACATGGCCATGCGGTGGTCGTCGTAGGTGTCGATCCTCGCATGGGCGTTCAATCTCTCTGGGGGTGTGATCACGATGTAATCGCTCCCTTCTTCCACCTTCGCACCGACTTTCCTTAACTCTGTGGCCATCGCGCTCGGGAGATCGGTTTCCTTGACTCGCCAGCTAGCGATATTCCTTAAACGCGTTGGGCCTTTAGCGAACAAGGCGGCGGTCGCCAGGG
>CABHOJ010000045.1 GCA_902168195.1 uncultured Methylotenera sp. | reverse complement strand
CCTTTTTCTGCAAAGCCTTGTTCAGCGCGAAATCGCCGTACTTATCGTCACCGGCGATCGGGAACCCCAGGTGCGCGAGCTGCACGCGCAATTGATGGGTGCGGCCGGTGATCAGTTGCGCCTCTAGCAGGCTGAAATCGCCTAGCTGCTTGCGCAGATGGAAGATGGTCTCCGATTCCTGCCCGTCAGGATGCCCGTCCTGCTGCACGCTCACGCGGCGCTCGCCGTTGGCGGACACATGCTTGTGCAGATTCAGCACCACACGTTTCTTCTTTTCTTTCCATACGCCATGGACCAGCATCAGGTAGCGTTTATCCATCTGGTCGCGCCGCATCGCCTCATGCAAGGCGACCAGCGCCGTGCGCTTCTTCGCCAGCATCAGCACACCTGAGGTCTCCCGATCTAGCCGGTGCACCAGTTCCAGGAACTTGGCATGGGGACGCTCCAGACGTAACTGTTCGATGACGCCACGACTGACGCCACTCCCGCCATGTACGGCGAAGCCGGCGGGTTTATCGATGACCAGCATGGCCTCGTCCTCGAAGATGATGGCCTGGTCGAATTTGGCTGCCGCAGGCGCCTTGGGGGTTGGGTCAGCCTGCACCGCGGCCATCCGTACCGGCGGCACCCGTACCATATCTTCCAGTTCGAGCTTGTGACTGGCTTCGACACGCTTGCTGTTGACCCGAACTTCGCCACTGCGCAGGATCCGGTAGATATGGCTTTTCGGGACGCCTTTGAGGATCTTGGCGAGGAAGTTGTCGACCCGCTGGCCGGCGCTTGCCTCGTCGATCTCCACCAGGTTGACGGCTGCGGGGTCGAACTGATTTCTTGTTTTGCTTAAATGTGCCATCTCACCTATACTACGTGGGCTCGAAGAAAATGCGCTAAGCGCTTCTTCGACAAAGAATTAACGGTATTGAAAAAACATCTTGGTTAATTTCGCTCGCCAAATAAAACAAGTAGCGATTCCTGAAACTGAAATTAATTGCGCTCAAGCCGCTGCAGATAGTTTGCAAGCCCTGTGACTGAAAAGCACACGGCACGGCCAGGTCTGCTGGAATGATGGAATTTTAGCCGATAAACACGGCTAAGCCGAATGAAGAGTTGTAGAGATTAACGCACCTAGGCTTACACCCGATAGTTCACGAGAATAATCGTCAACGAATTCATGCTGATAGCAGTATCATGCGATCAGCGAAGATTCCCCTGGATTGGACGTTCCATCAGGGAAGTGGCTCTTAAAACAGCCAAGTGTTGCTGTGAACCAAAGTCGCAGCTAGCCATCCGTGCATGACTCTGTTCGTGCAGTACCTATGCCGTCCTGACGGCACTCGTACATTCGCTGGACTCCAGCCCCGCCTGTCGCTACTGCGATACGGTCTGAACCCGCCTTGAGCGCGGGAGTAACTCAATGAAACGCATGCTATTCAATGCGACGCAGTCAGAAGAACTGCGCGTCGCCATCGTCGATGGACAGAAACTGATCGATCTCGACATCGAGTCCGCCGGTAAGGAACAACGCAAGAGCAACATCTACAAAGGCGTCATCACCCGTATCGAACCCTCGCTAGAGGCTGCTTTCGTCAATTACGGCACCGACCGCCATGGCTTCCTGCCATTCAAGGAAGTCGCCCGCAGCTACTTCCAGAACGGTGCCGATAGCCGCGCCAGCATCAAGGAAGCGCTAAAGGAAGGCCAGGAAGTCATCGTCCAGGTCGACAAGGACGAACGTGGCAACAAGGGCGCCGCCCTGACCACCTTCATCTCCCTCGCAGGCCGTTACCTGGTACTGATGCCGAACAACCCGCGCGGCGGTGGCGTTTCGCGCCGCATCGAAGGCGAAGACCGTAACGAGCTGCGCGACATGATGGCGCAGATGGAAGTCCCGAGCGGCATGAGCATCATCGCGCGCACTGCCGGCATCGGCCGCAACCTCGAAGAACTGCAGTGGGATCTCAACTACCTGCTGCAACTGTGGACCGCGATCGAGAGCGCCTCCACTATCCAGAACGGCCCTTTCCTGATCTATCAGGAAGGCAGCCTGGTGATCCGCGCGATCCGCGACTATTTCCAGCCGGACATCGGCGAGATCCTGATCGACACTCCGGATATCCACGAACAAGCCGTCCAGTTCATGAACCACGTGATGCCGGGCAACGTCTCTCGCGTCAAACTCTACCGTGACGAGATCCCCTTGTTCTCGCGTTTCCAGATCGAACACCAGATCGAAACCGCCTTCTCGCGTGAAGTGCGTCTGCCTTCCGGCGGCGCGGTCGTCATCGACCATACCGAAGCCCTGGTCTCGATCGACGTCAACTCTGGCCGCTCCACAAAAGGTAGCGACATCGAACAGACCGCTTTCAATACCAATCTGGAAGCTGCAGATGAAGTCGCGCGTCAGTTGCGCTTGCGCGACTTGGGTGGCCTCGTGGTCATCGACTTCATCGACATGGAGAGCCAGCGTAACCAGCGCGATGTCGAGAATCGCCTGCGCGATGCCCTGCATTACGACCGTGCGCGCGTACAGACCGGCAAGATCTCCCGTTTCGGCCTGCTGGAATTGTCGCGTCAGCGGCTGCGTCCAAGCCTGGGCGAGACCAACCACATGCCCTGCCCGCGTTGCCATGGCACCGGCCATATCCGGGGTATCGAATCCACCGCCCTGCACATCCTGCGCATCATCCAGGAAGAGGCAATGAAGGAGAACAGCGCCGTCATCCAGGTACAACTGCCTGTCGAAGCGGCCACCTTCCTGCTCAACGAAAAGCGTGCAGAGATCCACAAGATCGAACAACGCATGGGCGTCGAAGTCGTATTGATCCCGAATATCCACCTCGAGACGCCTAACTACAGCATCTCCCGCATCCGTCACGATGACGTGAATGAAGAGACCTCTCGCGCCAGCTACGAGATGGTGGAACTGCCTTCCGACAGTATCGAAACCGTGCTGGCCGCGGCTCAACAAGAGCCTAAAGCCCGCGTCGAAGCTGCCGTCAAGGGCATCACGCCAGCCTCCCCTGCGCCGATCACCACCGAGAAAGCTATCCCCAGCGTCTCGCTGATCGGCAAGTTCAAGAGCTGGCTGTCTGGCTTGGCTTCTGCCAAACCGGAAGAAGAGAAGCCAGCCACGGCCCCACGTCGCGACAACAGCCGCAACCCCCGCAGTGGTCGCAACAATAACCGCCGTGGTGAGCGTGGCGAACGCGCCGAGCGCGCTGATCGCCCAGCGGGTAACGAACGCAACGCCGGCAACGAGCAACGTCGAGGTGGTCAGCAGGATCAGCAGCGTCAGCCTCGCCCGGAACGCGGCGAACGCGCCGAACGCCCAGAGCAGGACCGCAACCGCAACAACCAGCAACAAGCACCTCAAACCGCTGGCGAAAAGCCGCAGCAGACCGGTGAGCAGCGTGAGCCGCGCAGTCGTCGTGGTCGCGGCCGCCGCGGCGATCGCTCGCGTGGCGACAACCCAGCACGTGAAAACGGCGCTGCACAAGCCATCGGTGACGAGAACCTTAAGCCCGTCAACGAGATGGCCATAGAACCTGCGATGGAGAACAAGCCGGTAATCGCCACTCCCGTGGATGAAAAACCGGCCATCGTCGAAGCGCCTAAAGCCGAGTCTGCAGAATTGACCCCTGCTGCTCAGAAAAAGGCCGATGCAGCCGAAGCGCGTGCAGCCAAGAAGGCCGAAGCGACGAAGACCGATACCGCCGTGCAGGAAACCCCTGCCGTGGAGAAGACGGCTGAAACCGCGCCTGCAACCGAGAAGGCCCCGGTCGAAAAAGCCGAGAAGGCCGAAAAGAAGCCACGCGCACCACGTCGCCGCAAATCGGAAGATGAGGCGAAGCCTGTCGACCTGGCGGCCAGCGGCTTGCAGTTGGTGGAAACCAAGTCGGATGCCAAGGCCGCAGTCCCTGCCGCGGCGCCTGAAGTTGAGAAGGCTCCTAAGTCACGTAAGCCGGCAGCATGGCAGCAGAAAGCGGCAGCTGATGCACCCGCAGCCGAGCCTCTGGTGATGGTAGAGACGCAAAAGTAAGCAAATTGCACGTCGAATAAAAAAAGCCCCGTTTTCGGGGCTTTTTTTATTGGGCTCATCACGCTGTTTCATTCAGGCAGGATATCGGGTAATTCCGCACCGTAGAATTTGGTTTTCAACTTCTTCAACTGGTCACGGTATTGCGCAGCCTTTTCGAATTCCAGATTCTGCGCGCTGTCATGCATCGCCTTCTCAAGCCGCTTCATCTCCTTGAGGATCTGTTTCTCGCTCAAGGCTTCATAGCTTGCCTGGTCCTGCGCCGCCTTGAGTTCACGTTTCGCCTCATCCTTATCGTAAACGCCATCGATGATGTCCTTGATGCGCTTGGTGACGCCCTTGGGCGTGATGCCATGGGCCTCGTTGAACGCCATCTGTTTTTTGCGCCTGCGGTCCGTCTCGTCCATCGCCAGCTTCATCGAGCGTGTGATGTTATTGGCATAGAAGATGACTTTGCCGTTGAGGTTACGCGCCGCACGGCCGGCCGTCTGGATCAATGAGCGCTCGGAACGCAGGAAGCCCTCCTTGTCGGCATCGAGCACCGCCACCAGGGAAACTTCCGGGATATCCAGGCCTTCCCGCAGCAGATTGATGCCCACCAAGACATCGAACTCGCCGAGACGCAAGTCACGGATGATCTCCACCCGCTCGACGGTATCGATGTCCGAGTGCAAGTAACGTACCTTGATACCATGCTCGGCAAGATAATCCGTGAGGTCTTCCGCCATGCGCTTGGTCAAGGTCGTTGCCAGCACGCGCTCGCCGACATCAACGCGCAATTTGATCTCGGATAACAGGTCGTCGACCTGCGTATCTGCGGGCTTGACGATGATCTCGGGGTCGATGAGGCCGGTCGGTCGTGCCAGCATCTCCACCACTTGCTGCTGATGGGTCTTCTCGTAATCTGCCGGCGTGGCGGATACGAAGACGCACTGGCGCATGACCTGCTCGAATTCCTCGAACTTCAGGGGTCGGTTATCCAGCGCGGACGGCAGCCGGAACCCGTAATCCACCAGGTTTTCCTTCCGTGCCCGGTCGCCTTTGTACATCCCGCCGACCTGCGGCACGGTGACATGGCTCTCATCGATGATCATGAGCGCATTGTCCGGCAGGTAATCAATCAGGGTCGGCGGCGCCTGGCCCGGCAGGCGGCCGGTCAAGTGCCGGCTATAGTTCTCGATGCCTTTGCAGAAGCCGATCTCGTTCAGCATCTCCAGGTCGAAACGGGTGCGTTGCTCGATACGCTGCGCTTCGACCAACTTCTGGGTCTTGATGAAGAAATCGACCCGTTCGCGCAGTTCCTGCTTGATGGTCTCCATCGCCCGTATGGTCGCCTCGCGCGCGGTCACGTAATGACTGGACGGGAAGATGCGGAAGTTATGGATCTTGTTGAATATCTGCCCGGTGAGCGGGTCGAACAGAGTGATCGCCTCGATCTCGTCGTCGAACAGGCTGATGCGGACCGCCGTCTCGCTATTTTCCGACGGGAACACATCGACCACGTCGCCTCTTACCCGGAAGGCGCCACGCGAGAAATCGAAGTCGTTTCGGTCGTATTGCATGGCGATCAGTTTGTTGACGATGTCGCGCTGGCTGATCTTCATGCCCTGATGCACATGCAGCACCATGCCATGGTAT
>CABHOJ010000044.1 GCA_902168195.1 uncultured Methylotenera sp. | reverse complement strand
CTGATACCTTAATAGTGATATAGATCCTTCAGGAAAAGACGATGTTGAAAGTGGGCTTTATAGGTTGGCGCGGTATGGTGGGCTCGGTGCTCATGCAACGTATGCGCGAAGAGAACGACTTCGCACTGATCGAGCCGGTGTTCTTCACGACTTCGCAGCCGGGCGGTAAAGGGCCGGATGTCGGCCGTGACGTCCCGCCGTTGAAAGATGCACGGGACATCGCCGAACTGAAGGTCATGGATGCCATCATCTCTTGCCAGGGCGGCGACTACACGACCGAGATATTCCCCAAGTTGCGTGGCGAAGGCTGGAACGGACATTGGATCGACGCCGCTTCCACGCTGCGTATGGACAAGGATGCGGTCATCATTCTCGACCCGGTCAATCGCGACGTGATCGACGCAGCGCTCGCCAGCGGCGGCAAGAACTGGATCGGCGGCAACTGCACGGTCTCCTTGATGCTCATGGCCCTGGGCGGCCTGTTCCGCGAGAATCTCATTGAGTGGGCGACGTCCATGACCTATCAGGCGGCCTCCGGTGCCGGCGCACAGAATATGCGCGAACTGCTGAAGCAGATGGGTGAAGCGCATCGCGTCGCGAACGACCTGCTGTCGGATCCGGCTTCCGCGATCCTGGACATCGACCGTGAAGTGGCCGGCACGCTGCGTGACGAACGGTTCCCGACGGCACATTTCGGCGTACCGCTCGCCGGTAGTCTGATCCCCTGGATCGACAAGGATCTGGGTAATGGCCAGAGCAAGGAAGAGTGGAAGGGCGGTGTCGAGACCAACAAGATTCTCGGTCGTGAAGCCAAGCCCACGCCGATCGACGGTCTGTGCGTGCGCATCGGTGCCATGCGCTGTCATTCGCAGGCCTTGACCATCAAACTGACGCGGGATGTCCCGTTGGACGAGATCAACGATATCGTCGCATCCGCCAACGACTGGGTGAAGCTCGTCCCCAACGAGCGCGAAGCCAGCATGAAGCAGCTGACGCCCGCAGCGGTCACAGGTACGCTCTCCGTCCCGGTCGGAAGGCTGCGCAAGATGAATATGGGCCCCGGTTACCTCTCTGCGTTCACCGTGGGGGACCAGTTATTATGGGGCGCTGCCGAACCGCTGCGCAGGATGCTGCGTATCCTGCTGGCGCGTTGATTCAGAACGACATTCCGGCTGGAGATAGCACAGGAATATAATGTGTGGTGTGAGCTTGCAACTCTAACTATTTGATGTTAGCTTAATAAAGCCATTTAAAGTTCGATAAGGGTGGGATAGTGCATAAGTTCAAATTAAAGCAGATTTCGCTCGCGATATGCCTGGCAGCGATGCCATTCGCAGCGGATGCAGCGGGCTTGGGTAAGCTGACTGTGGTATCGGGGCTGGGAGAACCTCTCAGTGCCGAGATCGAACTGCTTTCCACCACCCCTGAAGAACTCTCCTCGCTCACGGCCGCTATCGCTCCTGAAGAAGCCTATAACGTCCAGGGTGTCGAACGTACTGCCATTCACAATGCCATCAAGATCGAAGTCGCGAAGAAGGCCGATGGTAGACCTATCCTGAAGATCACCACGCGCCAGCCGGTCAGCGATCCGTTCCTGGACATGCTGATCCAGGTGGACTGGTCGACAGGTCGTCTGTTGCGCGAGTACACGGTACTGCTCGATCCGCCCGGTTATGCCACCCAAACCGCCGCAAGTCCACAGTCGCCTTCAACCACCAGTGTTGGAGGCACAGAAGATGATGTCTCCAAGCTTCCGCCTCTCCAAGAACAGGTTCCGCTCAATGGTGCCAGTGAGAGCCGCAGCGGAAAGAGCAGCGGCAAAAAAAAATCTGCTAGCGCTAAAGTAGCACCAGTCGTATCTGATTCCAGCGAGTCGGACGCATCGGTTTCATCGCCTTCCGATTACACCACGGTACGTGGTGACACCCTCAGCACCATCGCCCTACAGAACAAGATCGAAGGCGTCAGCCTTGACCAGATGCTGGTAGGCCTCTACCGCGCCAATAAGGACGCATTCGTCGGTGGCAACATGAACCGCCTGAAGGTAGGGCAGATCGTACGCATCCCGGGACCTGAAGAATTACAATCGATCTCAAGAGCGGAAGCATCGCAAGAGGTCAAAGTACAGACCGCGGATTGGCAGGCATATCGCAACAAACTGGCTGGTATCGTTGCTGAGTCCACCGCGGCGACCGAAGAGTCCGGCAACCAGGCCACCGGCGGCAAGATCACTACCCCAGCCGAGGATAAGGCGGCTCCGGCCGCGACCGGTCCCCGCGATGTCGTGAAGCTCTCAAAGAGCGATCCTGCGACGGACAAGAAAGCCGCCACAGGTGATGCCAAGGCGATGCAGGACAAGTTGAACTCCCTGCAGGAAGAAGTGACGGCCCGTGAAAAAGGCCTGAAGGAAGCGGACGAGCGGACAGCGATGCTGGAAAAGCAGATCGCCGATATGCAAAAGCTGTTGTCGGTGAAGAACCAGGCCATGGCAGACGCGCAAAAGAGCGCAGCTGCCCAGAATGCCACTCCACCGGCAGCTGCGCCTTCAGCGCCGGCTACGCCGGACGCTGCCACCAAGCCGGAAGCGCCGGCAGCGCCTCAGGCTGAGGCCCCTGACGCTGATTCTGCCGCCGCCCCTGCTGCTGCACCAGCAGCACCTGCCGCGCCGGTCGAACAGAACAAACCAGCAACTGAAGCCGAGAAAAAGCCACCGGTCGTTGTTCCCCCACCAGCGCCAGTGGAAGAGCCTGGATTCCTGGATTCCCTGCTCGAGAACCCGATCTTGCTGGCGGCACTGGCTGCGATACTGGCCTTGTTCGGTGGCTGGTTCTTCATGCGGAACCGTCGCAAAAATAACCTTGATGGCTTTGAGCAAGGCATCCTGACCTCTGGCGGATTGAAAGCTAATACCGTGTTCGGCAACACTAGTGGCGGTACCGTCGATACAGGAGATACGTCCTTCCTGACTGATTTCTCCCAAAGTAGCGGCGGCATGATCGACACACACGACGTCGACCCGATCGCCGAAGCTGAAGTCTATATGGCGTACGGCCGTGATACGCAAGCTGAAGAGATCCTCAAGGATGCGATCTCCAAAGAACCTAAGCGCTATGAGCTGCATCTCAAGCTACTTGAGATCCTGGCGAGCCGTAAAGATACATCCGGTTTCGAAACCTTGGCCGGCGAACTATACTCCCAACTCGGTTCCACCCATCCTGTATGGGCCAAGGTCGCTGAGCTTGGCCAGAAACTGGAACCGTCGAATCCTCTTTACCAAGCGAATGCGGTCGCCGCAGTAGCAGCCGGCGCAGCTGCACAATCGGCACTGGAGGCGAGCGATTTCGCTGACGCCGAAGTGATGACCGAGTCCAGCCTGGACTTCTCGCTGGATGCCGACGATGCAGCTGCACCGAGCACAACTGGCGATGACGCAGCTGCAAGCACGCTAGACTTCGATCTCGGTGTAAGCGAGACGGAGTCGGAGACGTCGATCGACCTGGGCATGAGCACCGATCTCGATACCTCCATGGACGAATCCCCGATGAATGCCGAGCTGGATTCTGGTGCGACCATCAGCATGGAGATGAATGAGCCGACGGCTGGTCTCGATTTCCAGCTTGATCTGCCAGAACAGGCCGCAGCGGAAAATACCCAACTCGATATGGCGGATCTAGGTGGCATGCCTAGTCTGGACGTGGGCAACGACCTGGCAGCCGAAGTATCGGATACTTCAGCGACTCCAGAGTCGACGATGGCTGAGAATACGGTTCAGCTCGACGTGACCGAATTCGGCAACACCATGCCGAATCTTGAAATGCCCGCTTTCGACCTGCCTGCAGCCGAGCCTGTTGTGGAAGCGCCGGTCTCAGCGCAGACAGAAGATCCCGATCTCACAGAGATTAGTTTCGATCTGCCGGATACTGCGACAGAGGCCGCTTCACTCGCAGAGTCGGAACAGACCATCAGCATGGATGTTCAGGATTTCGACAAGACCATGTTGATCCAGCCATCCGCTGTGGAAGAGATCAGTTTTGAGCCTGCCGCTGAACCGGATAATGCGCTCGACCTGAATTTCGGCGAGTTCGAAACCCCAGCTGAAGTCACGGAAACCGCTGCTGCGGTTAGCCCGCCAGACCTTGACCTGTCTGGCATCAGCCTGGATCTGGGTGCCGACACGATCAGCCCTGCGACAGACGATACTAATGTATCTTTCGCCGACACGCCTGCAGGATCGGAACCATCTGCGATCTCGGCACTGGACGAGTCGGATGAGGTCAATACCAAGCTGGATCTGGTCACCGCCTACATGGAGATCGGTGACAACGAAGGCGCCCGCGAACTGCTGGATGAAGTGATGAAAGAGGGTGGCCCGAAACAGCAAGCCCGTGCCAAGGAAATATTGGCGACCATCGCTTGATCATACCAACATCGAGATCGGCCGGGCGTTTAGCCCGGCCTTTTTGTTTATGAGTCTACATCCCTCAATTCGAATCATCCTGCTGGTCGTACTGGCAGCCGTGATGCCGACGTTAAAACCTTTGGCGCTATCGGTCTTGATGGGATTGATGGCTGCGATCCTATGCCTATTCGGGGTAAAACCCTATCTTTCGATGTTGCGCAGGATGCGCTGGCTATTCCTCTCCATGCTGATCATCTATGCCTTTAGCACGCCCGGGGAATACTGGGCTGGTTGGCCATACTGGGTCGCACCAACCTATGAGGGGGTCCATGCAGGTCTCTTGCAGGCGCTCAGATTGGCGTTGATGCTGGCGGGTCTGGCTTTAGTGCTGGCCACTACCTCGCGAGATGCCCTCATCGCAGGCTTCTTCACCATGCTGCAGCCATTTCGCTATCTGGGCATGGATGCGGAGCGGTTTGCCGCCAGGCTCTGGTTGACTTTGCATTATGTCGAACAGCCCCAATCAGGAAGGTCGCCTGCTGCGATGTTCGAGCGATTGAAAACCTTCCAGCTTGATGAGTTGGATGAGCCTTCGATGACGATCCATCTCGAGACTCCGACACTCGGTTGGCAAGACTGGTTGGTCTTATCCTTGATGCTCGCCATCGGGATCGCTGCGTCATGAGGATCGCGCTCGGTCTGGAGTATGACGGCAGCCACTTCTGCGGATGGCAGAGCCAGCCGGAGGGCTGCGGCGTGCAGGACCACCTGGAGGCTGCGCTGGCGAGCATCGCGGGGCATGCGTTACGGGTCACGGCGGCGGGTCGTACCGATACCGGCGTACATGCATTGGAGCAGGTCGTGCATTTCGATACGGATGCGATACGTCCGTCTGGCGCCTGGGTGCGCGGCGTCAACGCCTTCCTGCCGAAATCGGTCAGAGTGCATTGGGCTAGGGAGGTCGATGCTCAATTCCATGCCAGGTTCTGTGCCGAGCGTCGCAGCTACACCTATTGGCTGGTGAATCAGCCGATAGCGCCTGCCATCATGGCAGAGAAGGCTGGCTGGTTCCATCAGCCACTGGATGTCGACCGCATGGCTGAAGCTGCCGGCTTGTTGTGCGGCGAGCACGATTTCAGCGCTTTTCGCGCTGCGGAATGTCAGGCCAGATCGCCCATCAAGCACATGTATGAAGCCAGCGTGACCAGGCAAGGTAGCCATCTTTTGTTCGACTTCAGTGCCAATGCCTTCCTGCATCATCAAGTGCGCAATATGGTGGGAGCCTTGGTCTACATCGGCAAAGGCAAGTATCCTCCTAGCCATATGCTTGAATGGCTCGCCGCACGGGATCGCACGCTGTCACCGCCGACATTCTCCGCTGGGGGCTTGTACCTGCGAGCTGTCGGATACGATGCCAAATGGCGCATCCCGAATCAGGATAGACGTCTCGCACTGCTACTTTGAATGTGACAGCCAACAGCGTTTCAGTTACGCTAGCCGCTTGTTTTCGACCATCCACACTATGCGCACCCGAGTGAAGATTTGCGGGATCACCCGCCCCGAAGATGCGATGGCAGCCATTGCCCATGGCTGCGATGCGATCGGCCTGGTATTTTACGATCCCAGCCCGCGCAACGTCAGCATTCCGCAGGCGCAGGCGATCTGTGCGGCTTTGCCGCCGTTCGTCACCGTCGTCGGCTTGTTTGTCGACGCGAAACCTGCCTGGATCGCTGAGGTCAAGGCTTCGGTGCCTCTGGGGCTTCTGCAATTCCACGGCGACGAAACCGCTGCCCAATGTGCCAGCCATGGCATGCCCTACATGAAGGCGGTGCGCGTCAAGCCGGGCCTAAATTTGCTACAATATGCGGCTGATCATGCGGCGGCCCAGGCCTTACTTTTAGATGCATATGCGGAAGGTGTGGCTGGCGGAACCGGGCAGACCTTCGATTGGTCGCTCATCCCACAGAATATGCCGAAACCCGTCGTGCTGGCAGGTGGTCTTACCCCTGAGAATGTGACGGAAGCCATTCGCCTAGTCAGACCCTATGGTGTCGATGTCAGCGGTGGTGTAGAACAATCCAAAGGAATCAAGGATGCGGTCAAATTGGCCGCATTCATGCGAGGAGTGAGTGATGCAAGTTTATGATATGCCGGATGCAGGTGGTCATTTCGGCCCTTACGGCGGCGTTTTCGTTGCTGAAACGCTGATCGAGGCTTTGGACGAGTTGCGGGGAATGTACGAACGTTATCGCAACGATCCGGAATTCCTCGCTGAATTCGAACACGACCTTAAATACTTCGTCGGTCGTCCAAGCCCGGTATACCACGCCAAGCGTTTGTCCGAACATTTCGGTGGTGCACAGATCTATCTCAAGCGCGAAGACCTCAATCATACGGGCGCGCACAAGGTCAATAACTGCATCGGCCAAGCCTTGCTCGCCAAGCGCATGGGCAAGCCGCGCATCATCGCCGAGACCGGTGCCGGCCAGCATGGAGTGGCGACCGCTACCGTGGCAGCCCGCATGGGTCTCGAGTGCGTGGTCTACATGGGTTCGGAGGACGTTAAGCGTCAGGCGCCTAACGTCTATCGCATGAAGTTGCTGGGGGCCACCGTGGTGCCCGTGGAATCCGGCTCCAAGACCCTCAAGGATGCGCTGAACGAAGCCATGCGCGACTGGGTGACCAATATCGAGAATACGTTTTATATCATCGGCACTGTGGCCGGTCCGCATCCCTACCCGATGATGGTGCGGGATTTCCAGTCCATCATCGGCCGCGAAGCGCGCCAGCAGATGCCGGAACTCGTCGGCCGCCAGCCGGACGCGGTGATCGCCTGCGTGGGTGGTGGTTCGAATGCAATGGGTATCTTCTACCCGTATATCAATGACAAGGATGTGCGCCTGATCGGTGTTGAGGCAGCGGGCTTCGGCATGGAGACCGGCAAGCACGCTGCGCCATTGACCGCCAACAGCCCGGTCGGCGTGCTGCATGGTAACCGCACCTACCTGATGCAGGATGCCGATGGACAGATCATCGAGACGCACTCGATCTCGGCAGGTCTAGATTATCCTGGCGTCGGCCCGGAACACGCATGGCTCAAGGACATCCATCGCGCAGAATATGTGGCGGTGACCGATGACGAAGCCATGCATGCTTTCCACACCCTGTGCCGCATGGAAGGCATCATTCCCGCGCTGGAATCCAGCCATGCCCTGGCCTATGCCGCCAAGCTGGCGCCGACCATGTCCAAGGACAAAGTGCTGCTGATCAACCTCTCCGGCCGTGGCGACAAGGATATCAATACTGTCGCCAAGCTGTCCGGCATCGAACTATAAGAACAGAACCAATCCACCATGTCACGTATCCAGACCACGTTTGCCGAGCTCAAGCGGCAGAACAAGAAAGCCCTGATTCCCTACATCACCGCCGGAGACCCGCATCCTAAGCATACTGTGAACTTGCTGCACACGCTGGTCGAATCCGGCGCCGACATGATCGAGTTGGGCGTGCCATTCTCTGATCCCATGGCCGATGGCCCGGTGATCCAGCGTGCCAGCGAGCGTGCGTTGGCACATCATGTCAGTCTTAGCAAGGTGCTGGAGATGGTAAAGGAATTCCGCCAGACCGATGCCAGTACACCGATCGTGCTCATGGGCTATGCCAATCCGGTCGAAGCCATGGGCATGGAGAAATTCGTGCAGCGCGCCAAGGAGGCGGGTGTCGATGGCGTGTTGACCGTGGATTATCCCCCTGAGGAGTGCAAGGAATTCGTCGCCTTGTTGCAAAGCCAAGAGATCGATCCTATCTTCCTGCTGTCCCCCACCACAGAGCCGGCGCGTGTGGATATCATCGTCAATCAGGCGAGCGGATTCGTCTATTACGTCTCGCTTAAAGGCGTTACCGGGGCCAAAAATCTCGACATCGTTGAGGTTGCAGCTCGCGTCAAGGATATCCGCGACAAGACCGATATCCCGATCGGGGTCGGCTTCGGCGTGCGTGACGCTGCGACCGCCAAGGCAGTGGCCGAGATCGCGGATGCCGTGGTCGTCGGCAGCCGCATGGTGCAAGCGATCGAGCAATCCACCGAAGCAAATGTCGCTACCAATGTGGCGGCGCTGATGACAGAATTACGTTCTGCTATCGACTCGAATTAAATATATCTGGGGAATGCCATGAGCTGGTTGCAAAAACTCTTACCGCCGAAAATCAACCGTCCCGCCGGTGCCAGTAAAAAGAACGTGCCCGAGGGTTTGTGGAGCAAATGTCCTTCCTGCGATTCGGTATTGTATCGAACCGATCTCGCCAGCAACGCCGAAGTCTGCCCCAAATGCAGCTACCACAATCGTATCTCCGCACGTGCACGCCTAGACTTGTTGCTGGATGAAGAAGGGCGTTTCGAGATCGGTGCTGAAGTGCAACCGATCGACCCTCTGAAGTTCAAGGACAGCAAGCGCTACGCCGACCGTATCAAGAGCACCCAATCTGAAGTGGGCGAGACCGACGCCCTGATCGTGATGCAAGGTAGCATCAAGACCGTACCTGCGGTGGTTGCCGCATTCGAGTTTAAATTCATGGGCGGCTCCATGGGGTCGGTGGTTGGTGAGCGGTTCGTGCGTGGCGTGCAAACCGCGATCGAACAGAAGGCAGCGTTCATCTGTATCTCCGCCAGCGGTGGCGCCCGTATGCAGGAGGGCCTGTTCTCCTTGATGCAGATGGCCAAGACCAGCGCGGCGTTGACGGAACTCAGCAAGGAAGGTTTGCCGTATATTTCCGTCTTGACCGACCCGACCATGGGGGGCGTATCCGCCAGTTTCGCCATGCTGGGCGATATCATCGTCGCAGAGCCCCAGGCGCTGATCGGTTTCGCCGGTCCACGCGTGATCGAACAGACCGTGCGCGAGACCTTGCCGGACGGTTTCCAGCGCGCCGAATTCCTGCTTGAACATGGTGCCATCGATATCATCATCGATCGTCGCGAGATGCGCGACAAGCTGGCTTCCCTGATCTCGAATCTACTCAAGTTACCAGCCGCCGCCTGATTGTGTCGTCCCCTTCATCGCTGCCTGACACCTTGTCAGGCTGGCTAGCGTATATCGAGGCCCAGCATCCAAAATCGATCGCCATGGGCCTCGATCGCGTCGGGGAAGTCTGGCGCAGGCTGGGCGTCGATACGCCATTCCCTCTGATCACGGTTGGCGGTACCAATGGCAAGGGCTCGACCTGTGCCATGCTGGAATCGATCTACCATGCGGCCGGCTATCATGTCGGCTGTTACACCTCCCCCCATATCCTGCGTTACAACGAACGCGTGCACATCGATGGCGCAGAGGCCAGCGATGCCGCACTCTGTGAAGCGTTCCTAGCAGTCGAACAGGCACGACAGGACATCAGTCTCACCTACTTCGAATTCGGTACCCTGGCAGCCGTGTGGCTATTCGCCAGATCCGAGGTAGATCTGGCTATCCTGGAAGTCGGATTAGGCGGTCGGCTAGATGCCGTCAACATCTTCGAGCCGTCTTGCACGATCGTCACCAGCATCGATCTCGATCATATGGATTATCTCGGTGATACTCGGGAAAGCATCGGGTTTGAAAAGGCGGGTATCTACCGTCATGGGGTGGCGGCGATCTGTGGCGATGCACATCCGCCACAGACCTTGATCGACCAGGCGCATCATGTGGGCGCCGACTACCGGCAGATACGCAGGGACTTCGACTTTAAAGTCACCGCGGACGGATGGCGATACGAGAATGGGGAAGGTGAGGCGATCGCCTTGCCGCTGCCGGCGCTGACGGGCGATTTCCAGTTATTCAACGCAGCCTGTGTGATCGATGCTGTCCGGATCTTGCAGCCGGTACTGCCGGTCAGTCAGGATCAGATGGGAATGGGGTTGCGGCAAGTGGCGTTGGCCGGACGTTTCCAGAAGCTCCAGGAGAGACCCTTCATCGTCATCGACGTCGCGCACAACCCACATGCGGCAGAGGCACTGGCCAAGAATCTATCTCAACAGCCATGCCAAGGCAGGACCATCGCGGTGTTCTCCATGCTGGCGGACAAGGATATCGCAGGCGTCATCAAGGTCTTGCGATCGCATATCGATAAGTGGCATGTCGCCGAGATCCACAACGGGCGGGCGGCCAAGGTGGAGGATCTGGTGGCATGCATCCACTCGGAAGACGCGGTTGCCGACATCGATCGCTTTGGAGATTTATCGGAGGCGTTCGCGCAAGCCTGTCTGGAGGCCTCTGAAAATGATAGAATTGTCGTATTCGGATCGTTCTTCACGGTCGCTGAAGTCATGCAGCGGCACTCGTGACCCTTTCCCGATCATCACAATTGTTAGGACCGAATCAAGATGGCGTCAAATCAGCTGAATGAACAGGAAATCCAGTTTAAGAAGCGTGCCCGTAGACGTCTCGTAGGGGCGATCGCACTCGTCCTGCTCATGGTTACCATCCTGCCGATGGTGCTCGATGACCGCTCAGTCAAGACCCCGCAACAAGAGATCGCCATCACCATCCCTAGCCAGGACAACAAGGACTTCACTTCCAAAGTCGTCCCGGTCCCTGAAACACCAGTGATTCCCGCAGAAGCGAATACGCCTGATGATCAGGGCGCGGTCAATTCGCCCGGCCCCCAGAGCGCTGGCGATACCGAGGCCGCGAAGGCTGAGCCGATGACGCCGCCGCTTGAAAAGGCCGAAGTGCAGGCGACTCCGCCCGCGAAGCCTGTCGCTCCACCTAAGCCTGTAGTTCAGACGAAGCCAGCGGAAGCCACTGCCGCCAAAGAGGCGACTCAAGCAACCGCATCGGGTGGTGCGTCGGTCCAGATCGGGGTGTTTTCGGATAGCAACAACGTCAAACAGCTGCAGCAAAAGTTGCAGGGCCTAGGTTACAAATCCTACACAGAGAAGGTGGCTACCACCAAAGGCGACAAGATCCGCTTGCGTGCGGGTCCATTTGCCGATCGCGCCGAGGCTGAAACAGCCCTGGACAAGATCAAGGGTTCAGGGATGACCGGTATGGTCGTCACCAAGTAAAGGACTATCGTCGCGCACCATGACGAGCTTTGATTATGCCGTTCTTGCCATACTGGGCCTTTCCATCCTGCTCAGCATGATGCGCGGGCTGATCAGAGAAGTCCTCGCATTGGTGAGCTGGGTCGTCGCTTTTTTCGTTGCCAAGATCTATACGCTTGAGTTGGCGCCATTACTGCCGGACAGCATCCCCAGCGAGGCATTGAAATTCCTCGCGGCCTTTATAATTTTGTTTTTGGCCACATTATTGGTATGTAGCTTGTTGGCGATCGCGCTGTCCCAGATATTCAAGAAAGTCGGCTTGAGCTGGCTGGACAGGGGATTGGGCGCTGTATTCGGACTGGCCCGTGGTGTGTTGATCCTCATGGTGCTGGTGTTCCTCGCCGGATTGACCAGCCTGCCCAAGGATGCCCGTTGGCGCAACGCGATGTTCAGTTCGCCACTGGAAGCCCTAGTGATCAGTGTGCTGCCCTGGTTGCCGCGGGACATTGCCAAGCATGTTAAATACGACTAAATTGAGTGCTCGCAGCTCGATTCGGTTACCTGGATTCTAGTTTTAAAGGTGTCACTTCATGTGTGGAATTATCGGAGTCGTCGGTAAGAACCCTGTCAACCAGCTGCTGTACGATGGGTTGCTGGTATTGCAGCATCGCGGCCAAGATGCTGCCGGCATCGTCACCTGCGACGGCAATACCTTCTACATGCACAAGAACAACGGGCTGGTGCAGGATGTGTTCCAGACCCGCCATATGCGTAGCCTCATCGGCAATGCGGGCATCGCCCACGTACGCTATCCCACCGCGGGATCGTCCTCAGCGGCCGAAGCCCAGCCTTTCTATGTCAACTCGCCGTTCGGTATCGTCCTCGGGCACAACGGCAACCTGACCAATTCCAGCCAGCTCAAGGAAGAGATGTTCAGGCAGGATCTGCGTCATATCAACACCAGTTCCGATTCCGAGGTGCTGCTCAACGTGTTGGCGCACGAGATCGAACGGACCGCCCATAATGCGGTATTGAATACCGATATGGTGTTCGAAGCCGTCGCTGGTGTACATAAACGCTGCCTGGGTGCCTATGGCGTCGTCGCCATGATCGCCAATTTCGGCCTGCTGGCCTTCCGCGACCCGAACGGCATCCGTCCGCTGGTCATCGGCAAGAACGAAAGTCCTCAAGGCGTCGAATATATCGTCGCCTCCGAGAGCGTCGCGCTCGACGTGCTCGGCTTCAAGCTGGTCCGCGACGTCGCTCCCGGTGAAGCGATCTTCATCGACATGGATGGCAACTTCTTCTCCCGTCAATGTGCGGAGAACCCGAAACTCAACTCCTGCATCTTCGAGTACGTCTACCTGGCAAGGCCGGATTCCGTGATCGATGGCGTCTCGGTCTACCAGACGCGTCTACACATGGGAGAGAGCCTGGCCGAAAAGATCCGCGAGGAATGGAAAGACCTCCATATCGACGTCGTCATTCCCATTCCCGACACCAGCCGTCCAAGCGCGTTGCAACTGGCCAACGCCCTGAACCTGACATACCGCGAAGGCTTCATCAAGAACCGCTATATCGGTCGTACCTTCATCATGCCGGGCCAGGCGCTGCGCAAGAAATCCGTGCGCCAGAAGCTCAACCCGATCGGCATGGAATTCAAGGGCAAGAACGTGTTGCTGGTCGATGACTCCATCGTTCGCGGCACCACATCCCAACAGATCGTCCAGATGGCCCGCGATGCCGGCGCCAATAAGGTGTATTTCGCTTCGGCAGCGCCCCCGGTGCGATTCCCTAACGTCTACGGCATCGATATGCCGACCCGCGATGAATTGCTGGCGACCGGGCGCAGCGACGAGGAGATCTGCCGCGAGATTGGTGCGGATGCGCTGATCTACCAGGATCTCGATGCCCTGATCAAAGCGGTTCAGCTCAGCAATCCGGACATCAAGTCTTTCGATTGCTCCTGCTTCGATGGCAATTATGTGACCGGCGACGTTGACGAGCACTATCTGGCGGTCATCGAGTCCGCACGTAGCGAAGGCCTCAAATTCAAAAAGCCGACCAACTCCAGCACGCAACTGGACCTGAATCTGGTGAATGCCAAGGAGCATGAGGAAGAGGCCGCCTAGCTTGACTGGCGGCCAGTGCGGCGATACCATGAAATCTGCGCCGATTTGAGCGTACCGTGAATCACGGTAATACTCAGCTTGCGGGCGCATTACAAATACAGCTAAAGCGAGTGCAACAACCCGTTTTAGCTTTGGCTACAGCGGGTTTTTTTATGCCCGCACAATCGATCGAGAAGGGTGAACGACATGAGTGAGCAATGGCATCCCGAGACACTTGGGGTCCGGGCAGGTAGCGAACATACGCAATTCGGCGAGAATTCCGAGGCGATGTTCCTGACCTCCAGTTTCGTATTCGAGAACGCCGCACAGGCGGCCGCCAGATTCGGTGGCCAGGAACCCGGTAACATCTATTCGCGTTTCACCAATCCGACCGTCACCATGTTCCAGAACAAGCTGGCAGCCCTTGAAGGAGCGGAATATTGCGTCGCCACGTCTTCCGGCATGTCCGCCATCCTGGCGTGCGTCATGGGCCTGTGCTCGGCAGGGGATCATGTGGTCGCCTCGCGCAGTATCTTCGGTACCTCGGTGCAGTTGTTCAGCAACATC
>CABHOJ010000043.1 GCA_902168195.1 uncultured Methylotenera sp. | reverse complement strand
CGTCAGATGTGTATAAGAGACAGCCCCATTCCTTCTTGAAACGTTGATAGAACGCAGGGTTCTGCGGTGTGCGTGGCGCCACCCCGCAGAACCCTGCGTTCTATCAACGTTTCAAGAAGGAATGGGGGCTGTCGGTATGAACGCGCTACACGACCAGAAACTGTACATCCTGATGATCAGTGTCCACGGCCTGATCCGCGGTCACGAGATGGAGCTGGGCCGCGATGCGGACACCGGCGGCCAGATCACCTATGTGGTCGAACTGGCGAAAGCGCTCGGCCGCAACGTCGATGTCGACCAGATCGACCTGTTGACCCGCCTGGTGGACGATCCGCAGGTCTCGCCGGACTATGCCGTCGCCGAGGAGACGCTCAGCGACAAGGTGCGTATCCTGCGCCTGCCTTGCGGCCCGAAACGCTACCTGCGCAAGGAATCCTTGTGGCCGCACCTCGACCAGATGGTCGACCGCTGCCTGCACTTCCTGCGCCAGCAGGGCCGGCTGCCGGACATCATCCACACCCATTACGCCGATGCCGGCTATGTCGGCCTGCAACTTTCGAACCTGCTGGGCATCCCGCAGATCCACACCGGCCACTCGCTCGGCAGGCCCAAACGCCAGCGTCTGCTGGATGCCGGCCGCAAGGAGCAGACCATCGAGCGGCAGTTCAACTTCAGCCAGCGTATCCGGGTCGAGGAGGAAGTGCTATCGCACGCCTCGCTAATCGTCGCCAGCACGCGGCAGGAAGTCACCGACCAGTACGGCATGTACCAACAGCCGGACCAGCGTTACAGCGTCATCCCGCCAGGGACTGACACCTCGCTGTTCTTCCCGCCGGGCCGCAAGCCGCTCCAGCCGGAAGTGACTGAGATGGTCGACCGTTTCCTCAGCGATCCGGACAAACCTGCGGTGCTGGCCATCTGCCGGCCGGACGGTCGCAAGAACATCCCTGGCCTGCTGAAAGCCTACGGCGAACATCCAGAACTGAATTCGCAGGCCAACCTGGTGATCGTCGCCGGCACCCGCGAGGATATCCGCGGGATGGGCGAGGCCCAGCAAAGGGTGCTGAACGACCTGCTGCTGGATATCGACAGGTACGACCTCTGGGGCAAGGTCGCCATCCCCAAGAACTGCAGTGTGGAATACATCCCCGAGCTCTACCGGCTGGTTGCACGTCGCCGTGGCGTGTTCGTCAACCCCGCCCTGACGGAGCCGTTCGGCCTGACGCTGATCGAAGCCGCTGCCAGCGGCATCCCGTTCGTCGCGACGGAAGACGGCGGACCGCGCGACATCGTCGGCAACTGCCATAGCGGACAGCTGATCGACCCCCTCGACAGCGACGGCATCGCACAGGCCATCGTCAGCGTCCTGCAGGACCGCAAGCAATGGCAGAAGCTCTCCAAGAACGGTATCGCCGGCGTCCGGCGCCATTACACCTGGGACGGCCATGTGGCCAAGTACCTGAAAGCGGTGCGCGGCGTCTTGCACCATGCGCGCAAACGCATGCGGCGCGAGATGGCGCTGAGTCTGCGCCTCAAACGCACACCCATCCCGCTCGCCCAGAAGGCGCTGATCAGCGATATCGACAACACCTTGCTCGGTGACGAGCGCGGCCTGCGCGAGTTGATCGATCTGTTGCGCAAGCACAGCGACCAGATGGCGTTCGGGATCGCCACCGGCCGCAACATCGATAGTGCGGTGAAGATATTGAAGAAATGGCAGGTACCGATTCCCGACGTGCTCATCACCTCGGTCGGCAGCGAGATCCACTACTGGCCTTCACAGAGGCTGGACCTGGGATGGAGCCATCACATCAGCTACCAGTGGCGACGCGACGCCTTGCAGGCGTTCTTCGACCAGGTGCCTGGCCTCACCTTGCAGGCCGCCGACAACCAGCGTGAGTTCAAACTGAGTTACAACGTCGACCCGACGCGGATGCCTTCCATCAAGGAGTTGTACAAGCAACTGCGCCAGACCCGGCTCAAGGCCAAGCTCATCTATTCGCACGGCAGTTTCCTCGACATCCTGCCGGAGCGAGCCTCCAAGGGGCAGGCGATCCGCTACCTCGCCTACAAGTGGGGCCTGCCGCTCAAGCAATTCGTGGTCGCCGGCGACTCCGGTAACGACGAGGCCATGCTGGTCGGCGACACCCTCGGGGTGATCGTCGGCAACCACAGTCCGGAACTCGAATGCATGCGCGGACTGGACCAGGTCTATTTCGCGCAGGCGCATTACGCCGCCGGCATCGTCGAAGGCCTGCGCCATTACCGATTCATTGAATCCCAACCCGAACCGATCGAGGAGGAAGCCACCGCATGATCCAGACACTGACCGAATTCACCGAACAGCACCGCGACGTCATCTACACCTTGTTACGTCGCTATTTCGCCCTCAACCAGCAGTTGCTGCTGCAATCCGACCTGCGTGGAGAGCTTGTGCCCCTGCAGGAACAGGTGAAGCTGGACGAGGATGCATCGAAGCGGTTGAGCGAATTCGTCGCCCAGTTGCACGAGGGGGTGATGGTCTCGCCCTGGGCCTACTTCACGACACGCCCTGCGGTCGGTCAGTTCGATTATCTGCGTATCCATCAGGACAACCTGATCCCGGAACGGGTCACGCCGGCCGAGTTCCTCATGTTCAAGGAACAGCTGGCGCATAACCCGCGGCCGGCTTCCAGTCTGGAGATCGACTTCGGGCCGTTCAGCCGCGAATTCCCCAAGCTGAAGGAGACCCGCTCCATCGGCCAGGGGCTGTTGTTCCTCAATCGCCAGCTGGCGAGCGGCATGTTCACCCAGCCACAACTGGGCGCGCAGAAACTATTGCATTTCCTCGGCGTGCATGCCGTCGAAGGCCAGCAGATGATGTTCCTCAGCACGCCCAAGGATACGGCCACGGCAACCACGACCTTGCGTACCGCCATCCACAAGCTGGAGAGCATGGACGATGCGACGCCATGGGCGGAATTCGCCGGCGACTTCGCCAAGCTCGGGTTCGCGCCGGGCTGGGGGAATAATGCCGCACGCGCCGCCGAGACCATGAACCTGCTTATGGATATCCTGGAAGCGCCTTCCCCCGCCTCGCTGGAAAGCCTGCTGGCGCGCATCCCCATGATCTCGCGCATCCTCATCGTCTCGCCGCATGGCTACTTCGGTCAGGCCAACGTGCTCGGGCTACCGGATACGGGCGGTCAGGTCGTTTACATCCTCGACCAGGTGCGCGCCCTGGAAAAGGAGATGCGCGAACGGCTGCTGGAGCAAGGCGTGAAAGGCTAGAAAAAATAGGACCAGGGGAAAAGCTTTTGCTGCGGGTTCTCTGGAATGTATTTAAATCATTTGAAGGGTTTCATTTGGAGTATGAGATGCTGAGTGTAAATGGAGTTAAAATCTATATCGACATCTACTATGAGCCGTTAGGAATCGCGTTTGAATGCGATGGATACGTGTTTCATGCAGAGCTCATCACAAGAGATCGTTTTTCGTTCGAAAGGATGAGAATTCGTAGTATGGCTATGAAAGGTATCACTTACATTCCTTTCAGCTATGATGAGCTTGAGAAGAAGACGGAGGCATGCCAGGCTCATCTCTATATGCTATTTGGGAGGTTTGAGTCTAATGCTAATACCACTGCATTCATGGATTTAAAAGTCCAAGAGAGAGAACTGCTTCGTTACATGAACCGTCTGGATCGAAAATTCGGTACACAAGAAGCTGCTGAATGTTTGAAATGCTGTACTAAAGCAAGTAGAAAAATTCTTCGCGCATTGGCTGACAAACAATTGATTCATCCATTAGGCTCTGGTACACGCAGGCATCATTACTATGAGCTAACCGATCAAGCGCGAGAGATCATCCAGATGATTCGTTAGTGCCTGTGACAAACGGAACGGAAATGAAACTGAGGTGCAATTTCTTTTTAAACCCATTCTAAAAAATCTTCCCTCCGTAACCGATAACATAGGTACAATACCTGCACACCGGGCGTTACCCGTATGCAGGCAGAGGGGGAACGCGATTCGATTTTTGCCGGCCCGTTACTGATGTACCGACAAACTTGATATGCGTGACGTTACACGCATGCGATAAAATTATGCTTTCGAAGGCGTTTCCTTCGGAAAATTTTGAGGAGGACCACATGTTAAAAAAAGCACTTTCCGTCCTGATGGCCGTGGCGCTGCTCCTGACGATCGCGCCGGTATATCCCGCGCAGGTAGAAGCGAATACGTCGCGGATTTTTTCTTTTGTAAACGAACAATACTCTCCGAGTACAGCAAGGATTACGACGAACGAACGAGTTACTCTGAGTGGTACCATCAATAATGTTATCGGAAGTACCATTACGTACAGTGTGTATC
>CABHOJ010000042.1 GCA_902168195.1 uncultured Methylotenera sp. | reverse complement strand
ACTATCCTCTTCGTCGGCAGCGTCAGATGTGTATAAGAGACAGCGAACTCCCTGCTGATGATGCCGAAAGATGCGGTCAATATCAGCAGGTACGAGCAGCCTTCGAGCAGGCTTGCGATTCTAAAAATCTTTAACATCGGTGACATCTTTCCTTTTGAGTCTGGCAATACAACGGGAATTAAGACCCTGTTTCTCGCGAGCAACATCATTGATCTTTATTGCCGGCCTCGACGATTTTTTTAGTTCTTGAAGTGTTTTTTTGAGTGAAATGACCGTAAATGACAATAGCCACCCCAATGATAATCAAGTTCTAATACTTTTCATCAACGCAACTAGAGCTTAAACCGGTGCTTACTATCAACGTCTGCAGGTAATACAGATAAGGAAAGCCGATCGGCCCGGCATTTTGGCTTCATTCCTTCTTTCGAGTGCAGCAACCCGCTTCCATTTCGACCGCAGCTTTGGTACGCGTCCATTGAGCAATAGGCCGTCCGTCACGCCGCCACCAGGAGCCGGCTTGGTCTTGCGGCCAGCCTTCGGGTGAATTTTCCCATGTCTCTTGTCTGCCGTATACCGTGAGGTCAAGTAGCAGTAGCGAGGGCATCATAGCCTCGACCCCACGCAACGTGGTTTCATACGTTTGAAATACTTGGTCGCCGTCCCGCAGATAGCAGCGTAAGTCCCCACCATCTATAGTCTCGAGCAAATGCGTCGCATCGGCTGTCGAGTACCATGGCGTAGTCCAGCCCATGAAGTCTCGGTAGGCGGCGATCTCGTCCGATGGACCGTTGCTAAAGACAGCGTAGGTTACGTCACGCGCGGCCAGGTAGGCGCAAACGTCGGAATCCATTGCTGCTTGAGTATGTGTGCAACCTTCGCATTGTGAATGGTGGGGTGCGTTCTTTGTCTTCCACATGAAGTGATACACGATCAGCATGTGCCGGCCCTCAAACACATCCCGCAAGGGGACGGGACCATTGGCGCCGACCACCGTCACTGATTCCATGGGCGTCATAGGCAGGCGTCGCCGAGCCGCAGCAAGCTCGTCGCCGGCGCGTGTATGTGCTTTCTCGCGAATCAGCAACGCGGCACGGGCCTCTTCCCACTGGTCACGGGTTACGATTTCTGGAGTTTGATGTCCTGTCATAGCAATCATCCTCGATGATCTTGATTAAGGGCATCGGCGCATTTACTTCGCCGCCGATATGGTTACTTGTTCTAGTTAGTGGATTCTGATGGTGTTTTGTTCAAGTGCATCGCACATGGATGTTGAGGATCGCAACATAAACGAACGTTGTACCGGTCTACCAGTTAAAATAGAGACCTATCCTGTCATCGTAGCGCCAACATAACCACTGCATCTCCCGTGAGCGACCTAGACCTTGTTTTTGCCGATGACGGCCCCCTCGCAGATACCATCCCCGGGTATCGCATGCGTCAGCAACAGCTGGAGATGGCGCAGGCCATCGAAGATGCCATCAAACAGGGCAAGCAACTGGTCGCGGAAGCCGGTACCGGCACAGGCAAGACCTTCGCCTACCTGATCCCGGCCTTGCTCTCAGGCGGCAAGGTCATCGTCTCCACCGGCACCAAGACTCTGCAGGACCAGTTGTTCAATCGTGACCTGCCCGCCGTGCGCGACGCGCTCAAGGTGCCGGTCACGGTCTCCATGCTGAAGGGACGCGCCAACTACGTCTGTCATTTCCACCTCGAACGCGCGATGAACGAGGGCCGGTTCCTTTCCCGCGAGGACGCCAATTACGTGCACAAGATCCGTGCCTTTGCCGACCATTCGGACACCGGCGACAAGAGCGAACTTACCGATGTGCCGGAGAACGCCACCATCTGGCCGGCTGTGACGTCCACACGCGACAACTGCATGGGGCAGGACTGTAACTTCTACAAGGACTGCTTCGTCATGGAAGCGCGCAAACGGGCGCTGGCGGCGGACGTGGTCGTCGTTAATCATCACCTGTTCTTTGCCGACGTCATGCTGCGCGATGAAGGCGTGGCCGAGTTGCTGCCGAGTGCCAACACCGTGATCTTCGATGAGGCGCACCAGTTGCCGGAAGTCGCCGGGCTGTTCTTCGGGGAGGATGTCTCGACCAGCCAGTTGATGGAGCTGGCGCGCGATGCGCATGCCGAGGCCGTGACCACCGCCAAGGACTGCCTGGCCTTGCCGGAAGCGACCGCCGGGCTGGAAAAAGCGGTGCGCGATTTCCGGTTGATCTTCGCCTATGAAGGCTCGCGCATGCCGGTACAGAAGGCATTGGCGCTCAAGGGCTTCGAGGCTGCTTACGCCACCATGCAGGAAAAACTCAAGGACCTGAGCGCGATCCTGGAGACGCAAGCAGAGCGCGACCCGGCGCTGGAGAATTGCTGGCAGCGCAGCCTGGCCCTGGAGGTGCAGTTGCAGCGCTGGCATCAGGCCGAGAACGAGAACCTGGTGCGCTGGGTCGAGGTGTTCACCCAGTCCGTGCAGTTGCATGCCACCCCGTTATCCGTTGCCGAAGGCTTCGGCAAGCAGCTCAATGCGCAGCCGCGTTCCTGGATATTCACCTCGGCGACCTTGGCCGTGAAGAGCGATTTCAGCCATTACCTGGCCCAGATGGGGCTTGAGCAAGCGACTACAGGTTACTGGAGCAGCCCTTTCGATTACGGGCAGCAGGCCTTGCTCTATGTGCCGAAGGAAATGCCGGAACCCAACAGTCCCGGCTATACGGCCTCGGTCGCCGCAGCTGCGCTGCCGGTGATCCAGGCCAGCCGGGGACGTGCGTTCGTCCTGTGCACCTCGCTGCGGGCGATGCGCGAGGTGCATGCCTTGCTCAAGGATGCCTTCTCCAGCAACGGCATGGAGTATCCGCTGCTGCTGCAGGGAGATAGCGCGCGCACCGAGCTGCTGGAGCGCTTCCGTAAGTTGGGTAATGCCGTGCTGGTGGGGTCGCAAAGCTTTTGGGAGGGTGTCGACGTACGCGGCGAAGCCTTGAGTGCTGTCATCATCGACAAGCTGCCCTTCGCGCCGCCCGACGATCCCGTGCTGTCGGCCCGTATCGACAAGATGAACGCCGAGGGCCGCAACGCGTTCATGGAATACCAGCTGCCTTATGCCGTCATCACGCTGAAACAGGGGGCGGGCAGATT
>CABHOJ010000041.1 GCA_902168195.1 uncultured Methylotenera sp. | reverse complement strand
GCTGGTCGCCGTGCCCGATGCCGAGGGGATGGGCTTTCCCGCCGCGGCCGCGACCTTCGCCAATCCCCCGGAGACGCGCCTCCGGTTTCCGTCCGTCATCGTCGCCAGCGGCAACGACCCCTATGGCGCGGTGGACTATTCAGCACGGCGGGCACGGCAATGGGGAAGCCGTCTGGTTGAGGTCGGTGAACTCGGTCATATCAATGCCGGCAGCGGAATCGGGGCCTGGCCCGCGGGTCGAGCGATTCTCGACGAACTCCTGGAAGAGGTGCAGCCGGTTCACGCCTGACGTGGCGACAAGGTTTGCCGTTCGGGTCGCGTCCAACGGAAGTAGGATTGCGCGTGGCCTCCCGTTAGAGGAGGTTGGCTCGGTAGGCCGACTCTCCGGCGAAATTGGGGCCACTCTAGCATGCGAGCCATCGCCCGCTCGCGTGGGTCTTCGCTATTAGGTAGGGTCATCGATGCCCGCCATCCATTCCCGGCATGAACGGGGAACCACATAGTCTCTGATTTGCGATCCCGATTCCGCGAAAAAACAAGCATGCTCTAGGAATCAAGCTTCGATGGCTTAGCCGGTTATCGACGCCTTGAACAAGGCAGGTGCCAGATCAATAGGATTGGGTCTCCAACGCTGAACCGTGCCGTCAGCTTCTCGATTTAGCAACTCCCGTACTGCGCGTCTGGGATCGGACCAATGTGGTGGGACATCCGCAATATTGAATTCCCACCACTTCGACTCAAGCAAAAGATCAATTAGGTCCGTTTCGAAACGCATTCGTACGGGCTTGGCCGGAGCACCTGCGACGACCGTGTAAGGTGAAACATCCTTGGTCACGATCGAACGGGCTGCTACAACCGCGCCGTTTCCAATTGTTACGCCGGTTGCAATCAACGCTCCTTCGCCAATCCAGACGTCATGTCCGATTGTGACAGGGCCACCGGCTGCGTCAAATGGCTCTTGCGGTATTCCTAGTTCATGGGCCAGCTTTGCATGTTTGAAGTGATACGTGATCGGATGCATTGTAAGGCGATCCATCGGATGCTTTTCGCCCATGATCTTCACGTTCGTGGCAATGCTGGTGTATCGGCCGACGGAGAAGTTGCCCGTCATAGGGCCAACGACGTAGCTATAGGCACCCATGCTCACGAACCACTTGAGAGGGAGCGTCGCCTCGGGCTCCACGAACACCGGCTGAGCGAACGGCAGCACCTCACCGCGAGCAATGACATCGTCGTTGCGCATGCCATGATATAAGAAAATGCGATTGCGTTTGAAAAACTCGGTACAGCCGTCCTGCCAAGTCAATGCCAGCGGATAAGTCAGTTCGACTTTTTCGATGAAATAAGTCAGGCCTGCACGCCAACCCCGGGCTGTCCTAAGAGCAGGACCTTCATATCGCACGTCCGAAACTCTTTGGAGCACGCCCGTCGGTTTTCGATCACGATTCACGAGAATGACAGAATTCTCCTGCAACATCCAGAAGACAGCGTCGTGGTGCGGGACATTGCGGATGATGTTTCGTTCATCGAGAAGCATCGCCTCTGATATCGGGCCGTCAGAACTGCCAAACCGCCAAATCGGATCGCTCAAACTATCAGTAAGTGCCAAGTCCAACGTCCTATGATTGAGCTACACCCGCTTGTTTGGGCGTATTATAAGCGACTTGTGTGAGGCTGATATGCGGCGAATGCCGTTTGAGCAGCAAATTGCAGTTTTGATTTGTAAATATCGACTGCGATCTCTACAGCTCGACCCAGACCGTGCTCACGCAGTTGCGTGAGCGGCTGGTGCCGGGCACCATCATCCTGTTCGACGAGTATTTCAACTATCCGGGATGGGAGATGCACGAATTCAAGGCGTTCAAGGAGTTCGTGGAGAGCACCGGCCTACAATATGAGTATATCGGCCTGCACCCCAAACACCAGCAGGTGGCGGTGCGCGTAACGGGCGTCCATAATCGGCGCATTTCCGCCTAGGCGGGGCCGCCTGACCCGGCTCAATCCGGCAGCAGGCCCATCACCAGCAGGCCGCAGGCGGTGACCAGTGCGCCGGCCATGACGCTCGGATGCACCCAGCCGTGGCCGATCAGGCCTTCGAGCAGGATGATGAAACTTGGCGTCAGGTACCCGTAGCCAAGCACCTTCGGCGCAGGCAGGCGCATCGATGCATATTGGATCAGCATGAAGGTGATGACTGTCGTCACGATGGCGAGATAGAGGATCGCTATCCAGACGATCATAGGCGTCTGGACAAGATCGACCGTGCCGAGTGTCGGAACACCCGGGATGAACAGCCAGACAAAGGTGGCGGCCACGCCCCAGAAGGCGAAGTCGAAAGGCTGTTCGCCGTGGTTGAGCTTGCGGAGCAGCGGCGCATAGGCCGCATGGCAGACCACGCCGACGAAGAAGATCAGCTCGCCCAGGCCGACATCGAAGGAGAGGATCGCCTCGATATCGCCGCGGAAGATGACCCAGATCGCGCCTGTTGCGGCGGTGACAAGGCTGAGCAGCACGCCCGGTCGCGTGACCTGCCGCATGAAGAGCCAGGCGAAGCCGGCGCTGATCAACGGCATCAAGGTGAACACGGCGCCCGTGGAGACGGGGCTCGTGAATTCCAGTGCCTTGAACATGGTCGACATGTAGACGGCCATGAGACCGCCAAGCAGGACGAAGCGCCAGGGTGCCCTTGGGACGCTCAGCTTGCTGCGCAGCACCCAGATCCCGAAGGCGAACATCGTGCCGGTCGCGATCGCGTAGCGCACGAGGTTGACCGCGAAGCCCGGCATGCGCGTCGCCGCAAGGCCGCCGAGGGAAAAGGACCCCGCGATAAGCACGGCGAACAGCAGCATCGCGAGATGCGCCTTAAGCTTTTCGCTTCCGGTGGCGTGCTGGGTCAGGCGGTTGTGCATGGCATGGACTTCGAGCTCATGCGCTGTCCTTGCCCCAGGGTCGGACGGAAAGCAACGACTTACAACTGCGACTCAGTGGCTGATCGACTTAGACAGGAGATTGATGATCAGCACGCCGGCGACGATCATCATGATGCCTGTTATCGCAGGAAGATCGAGCTTCTGGCCGAAGAGCAACCAGCCGGTCGCTGCGACCAGGACGATGCCGGCGCCGGACCAGATCGCATAAACGATGCCGATCGGCACGGTGCGTGTGACCAGCGACAGGAGATAGAA
>CABHOJ010000040.1 GCA_902168195.1 uncultured Methylotenera sp. | reverse complement strand
GGCCAAGATCGCCCATGAGGCGGGGATATTGCTCGCCGTCGATAACTGCTTTTGTACGCCTGCGCTCCAACGTCCACTCGACCTTGGCGCGGACATCATCATCCATTCCGCCACCAAGTACATCGATGGCCAGGGCCGTTGCCTCGGTGGGGCGGTGCTGGGCAAGAAGGACGTGCTCGAGCCTGTCTATGGCTTCCTGCGTACCGCAGGGCCTACGATGAGCGCGTTCAATGCCTGGGTCTTCCTCAAGGGGCTTGAAACATTGCATGTGCGCATGGATGCCCATTCACGCAACGCCTTGGCGCTGGCCCAATGGCTGGAGCAGCAGCAGGGAGTCGAGCGCGTGTATTACCCCGGTCTGCCGTCTCATCCTCAGCATGCTCTCGCACTCAAGCAACAAAAGACGGGCGGGGCGATCGTGTCCTTCGACGTCAAGGGTGGCAAGGAGGCGGCATGGAAACTGATCGACGCCACGAAACTCATCTCGATCACGGCCAATCTGGGCGACGCCAAGAGCACCATCACGCACCCGGCCACAACGACGCATAGCCGCGTGACGCCGGAAGCGCGTGCTGCTGCGGGTATTGGCGATGGTCTCGTGCGCATCGCCGTGGGTCTTGAACATATCGAGGACTTGAAAGCGGATCTGGCCTATTTGACCTAGATCATCCAGGCATCATCCACATTGCACTTTTAAGCGTTCGTCAGGTCAGACAATGGAAGTTAATGTGAAAAAACCAAGAAAGGACGCATCATGAGCAAGAAAGACGTGTATATCGAAAAATTGAAGTCGCAACTCGACGAGTGGAGTGTTGAGATCGACCATCTGGAAACACAGTTGCGCAAGACTGACGCCGAATTGCGGGTCAAGTACGAATCCCATATCGCCGCCTTGAAGGTCAAGCGTGAAGAAGCGCGAGGCAAGCTGGCGGAACTGCAGCATTCGGCCGGCGACGCCTGGCTGGAATTGCAGAAAGGCGCGGACGAAGCTTGGGAAGCGATCAAGAAGGCCGTCGCCGAAGCACGCAAGAAATTCTAATCACCGTTATAACTCAACCAGGGAGGTTGTATGAAAACATCAATGGTCGTCGGTATCGTGCTCATCGTATTGGGCGTAGCCGGACTGTTTTACAAGAATTTCAGCTATACCAAGGAAGAGACGGTGCTGGAGATCGGGTCGCTGAAGGCGACAGCCGAGGTGGAAAAGAACGTCACGGTGCCTGATGCACTGGGGATCGCTGCCATCATCGCCGGCTTGGTGGTCATCGGCCTTGGACGCAAGTAACGTCCTGTTCGAGCATGCAAAAACAGACACGGGGCCATCGGCCCCGTGTCTGTTTTGAGCGGCTGATATGTGATTTAGAGTTGCGCAGCGTTCTCGGCGAGGTACTTGGCGACGCCTTCAGTGGAGGCACTCATGCCGGCTTTGCCCTTCTTCCAACCGGCGGGACAGACTTCGCCATGTTCCTCGAAGAATTGCAGCGCATCGACCATGCGCAGCATCTCGTCGATATCGCGGCCGAGCGGTAGCATATTGACGACCTGGTGCATCACGATGCCGTTCTTGTCGATCAGGAAAGATCCACGCAAGGCCACACCCGCATCCGCTAGTTCGACGTCATAAGCTTTGGCGATCTCGTGCTTGATGTCCGCCACCATGGGGTAGCCGACCTGGCCGATGCCGCCCTTGTCGATCGGGGTGTTCTTCCAGGCGAGATGCGTGAAATGCGAGTCGATGGAGACGCCTACCACCTCAACTCCGCGTTTCTTGAATTCTTCCAGACGATGGTCGAAAGCGATCAATTCGGAGGGACAGACGAAAGTGAAGTCCAGCGGCCAGAAGAAAACCACGGCAGGCTTACCTTTGATGTGAGAAGAAAGATTGAAATCTTCCTTGATCTCATTGTTACCCATGACAGCTGCTGCGGTGAAATCCGGGGCTGGTTTGCCAACGAGTACGGCCATAATGAATCTCCTGTGTGAGTGAGTTTGGATCAGAACTTACTAGCGTAAATCAACCTTCACAAGATTTCTAATTAAATTTGGCTTTCGACGGACATTATTGCCGCCGGAAACCATCCAAGGACAAGCCGTAATTACTTGTTCGAGAACGATAAAAAACGCATGGAAAGTTGGCATGATTTGAGGGGCTTATCATGCTAGAATCCTAGACTTTAAGCCACTTTTAGCCGATAGCCCCCATGGATCAGTTCGCCAAAGAAACACTCCCTATCAGCCTTGAAGACGAGATGCGTCGTTCCTACCTCGATTACGCCATGAGCGTCATCGTCGGACGTGCATTACCGGACGTGCGCGATGGGTTGAAACCCGTCCATCGACGTGTCCTTTTTGCCATGCATGAACTCAGTAACGACTGGAATCGGGCCTATAAGAAATCGGCCCGTATCGTCGGTGACGTCATCGGTAAATACCACCCGCACGGCGACACTGCGGTGTACGACACGATCGTCCGTATGGCCCAAGATTTTTCGTTGCGCTACATGCTGGTCGACGGTCAGGGCAACTTCGGTTCGGTGGATGGCGATAACGCGGCGGCGATGCGTTACACCGAGATCCGCATGGCGCGTATCGCGCACGAACTGCTGGCGGACATCGACAAGGAAACCGTCGATTTCGGTCCCAACTACGATGGCTCCGAGAACGAACCGCTGATCATGCCCGCCCGTATCCCCAACCTGCTGATCAACGGCAGCTCGGGGATCGCGGTCGGTATGGCGACCAACATCCCGCCACACAACCTCGGTGAAGTGGTCGACGCCTGTCTCACCTTGCTGAAGAACCCGGAAACCACGGTCGATGAACTGATCGAGATCATCCCGGCCCCTGATTTCCCGACCGCCGGCATCATCTACGGTACCGTAGGCGTCAAGGAAGGGTATCGCACCGGCCGCGGTCGTGTCGTGATGCGTGGTCGCACCCATGTCGAGGATATGGAGAAGGGCAATCGTCAGGCCCTGATCATCGACGAGCTGCCTTACCAGGTGAACAAGAAGACCCTGATCGAGAAGATCGCCGAACTGGTCAACGACAAGAAGATCGAGGGTATCTCAGACCTGCGCGACGAATCCGACAAATCGGGTATGCGCGTGGTTATCGAACTCAAGCGCGGCGAAGTCCCGGAAGTCATCCTCAACAACCTGTACAAGCAGACCCAGTTGCAGGATACCTTCGGCATGAACATGGTGGCTCTGCTGGACGGCCAGCCACGTTTGCTCAACCTCAAGCAGATGCTGGAAGCCTTCCTGCGTCATCGCCGCGAAGTCATCACCCGTCGTACCGTATTCGAATTACGCAAGGCACGCGAACGCGGTCATGTGCTGGAAGGCCTGGCGGTCGCCCTGGCGAACGTCGATGAGATGATTGCGCTGATCAAGGCCGCGCCGACCCCGCCGGATGCCAAACGTGAATTGATGGCACGCACCTGGACATCTCCCGTGGTGGAGGAGATGTTGAAGCGCGCGGCGATGGAAGCTTCTCGCCCCGACGGCTTATCGGTCGATTTCGGCATGACGCCGAACGGCTACCGTCTCTCCGACGTGCAGGCGCAAGAGATCCTGCAGATGCGTCTGCAACGTCTGACCGGACTCGAACAGGACAAGATCGTCAACGAATACAAGGAAGTGATGGATGTTATCGCCGACTTGCTGGATATCCTGGCCAAGGCCGAGCGCGTCACCGCCATCATCATCGAAGAGCTGTCTGCGATCCGTCAGCAATTCAACGACAAGCGCCGCAGCGAGATCGTACACAACGCGCAGGACCTGTCGCTCGAAGACCTGATCACGCCACAGGACGTAGTTGTGACCCTGTCGCACACCGGTTACATCAAATCCCAGCCGCTGGATGAATATCGCGCGCAGCGTCGCGGCGGTCGAGGCAAGCAGGCGACGGCGACCAAGGAAGACGACTTCATCGACAAGATGTTCGTCGCCAACACCCACGATTACATCCTGTGCTTCTCCAGCCGTGGTCGCGTCTACTGGCTCAAGGTCTACGAAGTGCCTCAAGGCAGCCGCATCAGTCGTGGCAAGCCGATCGTCAACCTATTCCCGCTGGAAGAAGGCGAGAAGATCAACGCCATCCTGCCGGTGAAGGAATTCGACGAGAACCATTACGTCTTCATGGCGACCAGCATGGGCACCGTGAAGAAGACCTCGCTGGTCGAGTTCTCCAACCCGCGTAAGTCCGGCATCATCGCCATCAACCTCGATGACAACGATTACCTAATCGGTGCCGAGATCACCAATGGCGCCAACGATATCGTGCTGGTCTCCAACGGCGGCAAGGCCGTCTGGTTCGATGAGGAAGATGTCCGTCCGATGGGACGTAACACGCGCGGCGTGCGTGGCATGAAACTACAAGCTAAACAGCAGGTGATCTCATTGCTGATCGCAGAGAACGACCAGCAGACCGTACTGGTCGCCACCGAGAACGGCTACGGCAAGCGCACGGTGCTGGCCGACTTCCGTCACTCCGGTCGGGCCACGCAAGGGGTCAAGGCGATCATGACCAGCGAGCGTAACGGCACGGTGGTCGCTGCCCGACTGGTCAATGACGATGACGAGATCATGCTGATCACGACCGGTGGCGTATTGATTCGCACGCGCGTCAAGGAGATCCGCGAGTTGGGTCGTGCGACGCAGGGCGTGACCTTGATCAATCTGGGCGAAGGCGAAAAGCTGTCCGGCCTGGAAAAAGTGGTTGAAACAGACGACGTCGAAGAAGAATAAACGGGTGGCCGATTGACGCAGATCTATAACTTTTCGGCGGGTCCGGCCGTCCTGCCAAGAGCTGTGCTCGAGCAGGCCAGGGATGAGTTGCTGGACTGGCACGGCAGCGGCATGTCGGTGATGGAGATGAGTCATCGCGGCAAGGAGTTCATGCAGATCGCCGCCGAGGCGGAAGCAGACCTGCGCGAATTGATGGCGATCCCTGGCAATTACAAGGTCTTGTTCCTGCAAGGCGGCGCGCACAGCCAGTTCTCCATGGTGCCGATGAACCTGCTGCGAGGCAAAGCCGGTGCGGATTACCTGGATTCGGGTCTATGGTCGGTCAAGGCCATCGACGAGGCGGCGCGTTATTGCAAGGTGAACGTCGTGGCGTCCTCCAAGGACCGCAATTACACCTATGCGCCATCGCAGGACAGTTGGCAGCTCAGTAAGGACGCTGCCTACGTGCATTACACCTCCAATGAGACCATTGGCGGCGTCGAGATCTTCTGGACCCCCGAGACCGGCGACGTGCCGCTCGTGGTCGACATGTCCTCGCACATCCTTTCTCGTCCGATCGAGGTCAGCAAGTTCGGCATCATCTACGCAGGGGCGCAAAAGAATATCGGACCGGCCGGCCTCACCATCGTCATCGTTCGCGAAGACCTCATCGGCCAGACCTTGCCGGGTACGCCGACCATGTTCGACTACAAGACCCATGCCGATCATGATTCGATGTACAACACGCCGCCCACCTACGGGATTTACATGGCCGGCCTGGTCTTCAAATGGCTGAAAGCCAGGGGCGGCCTGGCTGAGATGGAAAAAACCAACATCCTCAAAGCGGACATGTTGTACGATTATCTCGATAGCACGGACTTCTACTATGCGCCGGTGGCAAAAGAGAATCGCTCACGGATGAACGTGCCTTTCCGCATGGCAGACGGGTCTCTCGATGCGGCCTTCCTGGAGCAGGCTGGCAAGCATGGCTTGCTGCAATTGAAAGGCCACAAGCTGGTCGGTGGCATGCGGGCGTCGATCTACAACGCGATGCCGGTGGAAGGCGTGAAGACGCTGGTGGATTTCATGAAGGATTTCGAGCGGGCACATGCATGAGCGATGAACTCAAACAATGTCGTGACCAGATCGATGCGATCGACGAACAACTGCTGAAGCTGGTCAATCAGCGCGCGCAGCTGGCACGCGAGATCGGCAACCTCAAGGGTGGCGGCCCCATCTACCGGCCAGAACGTGAAGCCCAGGTCTTGCGCCGCTTGCTGGAGCATAACGAGGGCCCCTTGTCCGACGAGGCCATCACCGCGATCTTCCGTAGCGTCATGTCGAATTGCCGGGCCTTGGAGAAAGAACTATCCGTCGCCTTCTTGGGGCCGATGGGCACCTTCAGCGAAGAGGCGGCCAACAAGCAGTTCGGCGGCCTGACCTCGCCGGTACAGTGCGCCTCCATCGACGACGTATTCCGCATGGTTGAATCGGGCCAGGTCGATTACGGTGTCGTGCCGGTCGAGAACTCCACCGAAGGGGCGGTCGGTCGCACCTTGGATCTCCTGATGGCGACCAGTCTGCATATCTGCGGTGAGATCGCCTTGCCGGTGCACCATAACCTGCTGTCCAAACAAACCGACAAGTCTGGTATCAGGAAGCTCTATTCCCATGCGCAGTCGCTGGCCCAGTGTCATGAGTGGCTCAACCTCAATCTGCCGGGTATCGAGCGCCAGGCGGTGGTCAGCAATGCCGAAGCCGCACGCCTTGCAGCTGAAGAGCCGGGTGCCGCCGCGATCGCCAGCCGCCGTGCAGCGGAGCTGTTCGACTTGCAGGTGCTGAACGCGAACATCGAGGACGATCCCAAGAACACCACACGCTTCCTCGTGCTTTCCCTGCATGACGTCGCACCCTCCGGCAAGGACAAGACCTCCTTGCTCATGGCCACCAAGAACGCGCCGGGCGCCATGGTGGATCTGCTGAGCCCGTTCTCCAAGCATGGCGTGAGCATGAGCAAGTTCGAATCGCGTCCGTCACGTGTCGGCTTGTGGGAGTATGTGTTCTTCGTCGATATCGAAGGGCATCAACAGGACAAGGCGGTCGCCGAAGCACTGGCCGACCTCAAACAACGTGCATCATTCCTCAAGGTGCTTGGGTCCTACCCGGTTGCGGTGATCTGACAAAGGTGCTTAGATAGACGCAAGAACAAGCGATTCGGGGATGTCGATAGCGATCTATGCTGATTGGTCAGAACCTACTAGAGCACTCTTCATTACAAAAATGGACGCTAAGATTCAAAACCAAGCGTCTGGAACTCTATTATCGACTCTATGCTTTGCCTCGCCTGCGCCAGCAGGCTCGGATCGCCCTCGTGGTCGGTGCGGTCATGTACGGTCTCTACGGTTTTCTGGACGTACTCTTTCTGCCCGCCGACGCCGTCCTCAAGGTCTGGTACATCCGCACCGGTGTCATCCTGCTGGCCATTGCGGCGTTCTGTTTCACCTTCTTCCAGAAGTTCGGCCGCTATAGCCAGACCTGTCTCGCCCTGACCGGCATCATTGGCGGGACTGGGC
>CABHOJ010000039.1 GCA_902168195.1 uncultured Methylotenera sp. | reverse complement strand
CGATACAACCGCCGGAAACGGAACCGACCAGATGACCGTCATCGCGCATCGCGAGGATGGCGCCAGGCAAACGCGGCGCGGAGCCCCAGGTCTGCACCACGGTGAAAAGATGCACCCCTCGGCCTTGCTCCAGCCATTCGGACGCGCGCTGCAGGACCTCGTAATCGAGCGAGTTCATCTCAGACTCAGGCCAGCTGGCTACCGATGGGCAGGCTGCGGATACGTTTACCGGTGAGCGCGAAGATGGCATTGGTCACGGCCGGGGCGATCGGCGGCACGCCGGGTTCGCCTACGCCGCCCATCTTTTCGGTGCTTTGCACGATGTGCACCTCGACCTTGGGCATCTGGTTCATGCGCAACACCTGGTAATCGTGGAAGTTGGATTGCTGAACCTGGCCGTCCTTGAACGTGATCTGGCTTTGCAGCGTCGCGCCGAGACCGAACGCGATGGCGGATTCCAGCTGCGCCTTGAGCGAATCCGGATTCACTGCAAGGCCGCAATCAATCGCACACACTACGCGATGCACCTTCACCGCGCCTTCTTCCACCGATACTTCGGCGACTTGGGCGACATAGCTGCCGAAGGATTCGTGCACGGCGATCCCGCGTCCGATGCCCTTGGCCGTAGGCTGGTTCCAGCCGGCCTTTTCAGCGGCCAGGTTGAGCGCGGCCAGATGCCTTGGATGGTTCTTCAATAACTCACGGCGATAGACCAGCGGATCCTGTTCCGCGGCATGCGCCGCTTCGTCGACCAGGCTCTCCATGACGAAACCGGTATGGCTATGACCGACCGAGCGCCACCACAAGACCGGGATACTGGCCTTGACCGTATGCAGCTCGATCGTGTGGTCGGCGATGCCTTTAAGGTAGGGCGAATCCGCGACGCCCTCGACCGAGGTGGCATCGACACCGTTCTTGATCATGAAGGCCTCGAACGGCGTCCCCAGCATGATGGACTGGCCGACGATGGCCTGTTCCCAGGCCATGGGTTGGCCATCCGCGGCCAGTCCGATACGGGCCTTGTGCAGATACATGGGGCGGTAGTAGCCACCCTTGACGTCGTCTTCACGCGTCCAGACCGTCTTCACCGTGCCGCCTGCCGCCTTGGCGACATGGGTGGCCTCGGAAACGAAGTCTGCCGCGGGATTGGCGCGCCGGCCGAAACCGCCGCCGAGGAACACCGTGTGGATCTTGACCTGTTCGGGCTTGAGGCCGGTGATCTTGGCTACCGCTTGCTGATCGGTACCTTGCATCTGGGTGCCGGTCCACACGTCGCAGCTGTCGTCGCCGATGCGCACGGTACAGTTGAGCGGTTCCATCGGGGAGTGTGCCAGGTAAGGGGTGGTGTATTCAGCTTCGATGGTCTTGGCTGCTTTGCCGATGGCGCTAGCGCTGTCGCCGACCTTGGCGGCGGGCAGGCCTTTCTCGCCAGCGAGTTTGCGATAGTCCTCCAGCATCTGGGCGCTATCCAGCTTGGCGTTCTCGCCAAGGTCCCAGTCGATCTTGAGCGCGTCGCGGCCCTGTTTGGCCGTCCAGTAGTTATCGGCCAAGACAGCGACACCGGTCGGTACCTGGACCACGTTCTTCACACCCTTGATCTTGCGTGCGGCGCTATCGTCATAGGATTTCACCTTGCCGCCGAACACCGGCGAACGGGCGACGACCGCCGTGAGCTGGCCATCGATATGGATGTCCTGACCGAAGATGGCGCTGCCGTTGATCTTTTCCGGACCGTCGAGGCGCTTGGTCGCCTTGCCGATGATCTTCCAATCCTTGGGGTCCTTGAGCTTGACGGTGCTCGGCGTCTCCATGCCTGCCGCCGCTTCGGCGAGTTCGCCATAGCTCAGCTGCTGGTCGCCGGAGATGACCTTGCCGTTCTCGGTCTTGAGCGTCGCGGCATCGACACCGAGCTTCTGTGCAGCGGCCTGCACCAGCAGCGCGCGCGTCAGCGCACCGGCCTGACGGTAGCGGTCGAATTCCGACCAGGTGGTCGACGAACCGCCGGTGATCTGAAGGCCATAGGCGGTATGGGCATAGGCGGGGGCGGCCGGGGCGTGCTCGACCTTGATCTTGCTCCAGTCGGCATCGAGTTCTTCGGCGATCAGCATGGGCAGCGTGGTCCAGATGCTCTGGCCCATCTCGCTGTGCGCCAATAGCACGGTGATGGTGTCATCGGTGCCGATGCGTAGGAAGGCGTTGGGTTCCGGCATCTTCGCGTCACCCGCGGCGTCTTCCTTGCCCGGGAGCAGGAAGCGCTTGGCATAAGGGATAGAGAATGCGATCACGAGACCGCCGGCGATGAAAGCTGCGGTCTTGAGGAAGGTGCGACGGGAGGTGTTCATGGACTGATCGGTGGGTGCGTTCACGACGGGCTCCTTAAGCGAGTTTCTCGGCAGCGGCATGGATCGCCGCGCGGATACGTGGATAGGTGCCGCAACGGCAGATGTTGCCGCTCATGGCCGCGTCGATATCGGCATCGCTAGGTTTCTTGTTGTTGGCGAGCAACGCCGTCGCTGCCATGATCTGGCCCGACTGGCAGTAGCCGCATTGCACCACATCGATCTCGCTCCAGGCCGCCTGCACGACCTGGCCGATCTTGTCCTCGCTCATGTGTTCGATGGTGGTGAGTTTCTTGCCGACCGCTGCCGAGACCGGCGTCACGCAAGAACGGATGGCCTGGCCGTCGAGATGGACGGTACAGGCGCCGCATTGTGCCATGCCGCAGCCGAATTTAGTGCCGCTGAGCTGGGCCAGGTCGCGCACCGCCCAGAGGATAGGCATGTCATCCGGGGCATCGAGTTGTTGGTCTTGACCATTGATGTTAAGCGTCACCATGGCGGATCCTTTCTATGAGGAGGAATGGAGCGAACAAAGGAGCGAAAAACGGTTTGCGCTCAAGTATGTAGAAATCATCAAACGCAATAAATGGAAATGATGTTATTTTTGAATTCCATAATCTGGAATAATCCCGTCATTGTATTGAGAAAGCCATCGTATGCTGAATCGCCTGGAAATGATGCGAATCTTTTGTGTCACCGCCGAATCGAGTAGCTTCAAGGAAGCCGCCGTGCGTCTCGGGATATCGCCACAGGCGGTGACGCGCGCCATCAAGCAGCTCGAGCAGACCGTGGGCGAACCGCTGTTCTATCGCAACACCCGGCAGATGCGCATCACCGACTTCGGCGTACAGCTGGCGAGCCGTGCCAAGGACATGGTCAGCGGCATCGACGCGCTGTTCACCACGGCCAACGATCAACAGGATAGCAGCCTGGCCGGCACGGTACGCATCACGGCACCGGTCGTCATCGGCCGCCGTTTCCTGTTACCGGTGCTGAGCGAGATCGCCGCGCGGCATCCGGAGATCGTCATCGACCTGCGCCTCTCGGACGCGATCACCGACGCCATCGAACAACAGATCGACATCGGCGTACGGGTCGGTTTCCTGCGCGATAGCAGTTTCGTCGCGCGTTCCCCAGCTAAAGTGTCGTTCTTTTCGGTCGGCGCACCTGCACTCATCGCACGTGTCGGCAAACCGAAGAGTATCGACGACCTGCTGGATATGCCGACCACCGGTCTGGTCGATAGCAGTACCGGACGATGCTGGCCATGGTATTTCTCCGATGGCCATCAGTTCACCCCGAAAGCCACTGCCTTCATCACGGACGATGCCGAGACGGAGCTCGATCTGGTGCTGAACGGTATCGGTTTCGCGCAAGTCCCCGGTTGCCTGGCGATCCCGTTGATCCACAGCGGCCGTCTGGTGACGGTGCTGGATGAGCACCAGGCACCGCCCTGGGACTTGTATGTCTACCGACCGCAGCGCGGGCCGGTGCCGACCCGGACCCGACTGGTCTATGACCGGTTGCTGCAGACACTGGGGGACGCTGCCCGGTTTCCCGTCACACTTTGATGCGGCGCCGGGCGGATCGCGCTACGTAGCCTTGGACTGAAGGAAGGCCTCGGCCTCGGCGATGACCATGGGTTTACTGAAGTAATAGCCTTGATAGGAAGCGCACCCGTTCTCCTGCAGGAAATCGCGCTGGGCTGCGGTCTCGACGCCCTCGGCGATCACGTTGAGCCCAAGGCTCTGGCCCAGGGCGATGATAGTGCGCACGATCGCCGCATCGTTAGGGTCCGTGAGGATATCGCGGACGAATGACTGGTCGATCTTCAGTTGTTCCAGTGGCAGGCGCTTCAAGTAGGCCAACGATGAATAGCCGGTCCCGAAATCGTCCAGCGAGAACCCTACGCCGCCCTTCTTTAGCCGCATCATCTTGTCGATGATGTCCTCGACGTTCTCCACCAGCAGGCTTTCCGTCAGTTCCAGTTTCAGTCTGCTGGGCTCGGCACCGGCCGACCACAGCGCATCGAACACCTGCTCGACGAAATCCACCTGACGGAACTGGCGCGCACTGACGTTCACCGCGATCTCGAGATGCCGGGCATAAGGCACCGATGCCCATGCCTTGATCTGTCTGCACGCCGTATCGAGAACCATGCGGCCGATGGGCAGGATCAGGCCGGTATCCTCTGCCAGCGGGATGAACTGCATGGGCGGGATCAGGCCCTTGGTCGGGTGCTGCCAGCGTAGCAAGCCCTCCAGACCGATGACGGTGCCGGACCGATCGACCTGGGGCTGGTAGACCAGGAACAACTCCTGGTTTCGGATGGCCTGGCGCAGGTCTTCCTCGAGCAGGATGCGCGCCGAGATCATGGCCTGCATCTCCGGATTGAAGAAGCGGAAAGTGTTGCGCCCCGCCGCCTTGGCCTGGTACATCGCCAGGTCCGCATGCTTGAGGATCTCTTCGACCGTCACCGGCTTGCTGCCGAAGGAGGCGATACCGATGCTCGGTGTGGTGTGGTGCTCAAGGCCCGGCAGATGGAAAGGTTCGACGAAACTGTGCAGGATCTTTTCCGCCACGTTCTGCGATTGGGCGGCCGCTTCAGCTTCATCGCCGCTCAGGTTGTCGAGGATGACCACGAACTCGTCCCCACCCAGGCGGGCCACGGTATCGGAAGCGCGCACGGCTTCGACGATGCGTTGCGCCACCTGCTTCAGCAGTGCATCGCCCATGTCATGGCCGTGCGAATCGTTGAGGATCTTGAAGTTATCGAGATCGATGAACAACAGCGCGCCACAGTGCTCGCTACGTCCGCTCGACGTCAGTTGCTGCGCCAGCCGATCCATCAGTAGCTGGCGGTTCGGCAGCTTGGTCAGCGGGTCGTAGAACGCCAGATATTGGATCTCCTGCTCGGTGCGTTTGCGTTCGGTGATATCACGCTCGACCGCGACCCAATGGGTATACCAGCCATTGGCGTCGGCCAGCGGGACGATGTTGAGGTCGAGCCAGAACTCTTCCCCGTTCTTCTTGTAATTGATGACCTCTGCACGCACCGGCTCCCATTTTTTGAGCGCGGCGCGGATCCGATCAAGTTCGCTCTTCTGGGTGTTCTCGCCTTGCAGGATGCGGGGCGTCTTGCCGATGACCTCTTCGCGGGTGTACCCAGTGAGCCGCTCAAAGGCTTCGTTGACAAACACGATGCGCGGGCCCGGTTCGTCGAACGGCTCTGCTTCGGTGATGAGTACGATGTCGTTGAGCGTAGCGATGCTGTTTTCCAGCAGGCGCAGATGTTCTTCGGAGGTATGACGCTCGATGGCGATGCCGGCCAGATGCGAGGAAGAGCTCAGCAGTTCCAGCTCCTGGGCGACCGGCGCATGGATGGTCTCGGCATAGACCGCGAAGGTGCCGAGCACCTGTTGCCTGGAGGACAGGATGGGCAGCGACCAGCATGCTCGCAATCCATATTTGGCCGCCAGATCACGATAATCCCTCCACAGCGGATCATTGGCGATGTCGCTGACGATCACGCGCCGTTTTTCGAAAGCCGCGGTCCCGCAAGAGCCGACACCCGATCCGATCTGGACGCCGTCCAGCGCCTGCATGTAGGCGTCTGGCAGCCTGGAATAGGCGCCGGTGCGCAGCCGCTGCTGGTCTTCCAGCAACAGGATGGAACACAGGGATTGCGGGTAGTGCGTTTCCAGCATCTCCACCAGCGAAGTCAGGATCGACGGCAGGTGCCGACCCTCGGCGATCTGCTCCAGGATAGTGTTCTGGATGGCCTTGAAAGTCTCCAGCTGCTTCTGCTGCTCGATGTTCTCGACCACACGGATCAGGTTGGTCGGCGTGCCATCGGCATCTCGCAACAAGGAGACGCGCACCTTGACCCAGACCGTGCTGCGGTTCTTGCGGATATAGCGTTTCTGGATGACGAAGTCTTCAATCCGGCCGGCGAGCAGGTCATTGAGTAGCTGCGTGTTTTCCAAGACATCATCCGGATGGGTGATGTCCATCTGGTCGATGTCACGCAACTCCGTTTCGGTGTAGCCGACGAGTTCGCAGTAAGCCGGGTTGGCGAGGATGGTGCGGCCATCGAGCGTGCTCATGGCGATGCCTGCGGCGGCGGCGTCAAAGGTCAGGCGGACCATCTGTTCGCTGGCATGCAACGCTTCTTCCGCGCGCAAGCGCTGGGCGACTTCCTCCTGCAGTTCGGCGGTCTGGCGCTTGACGCTGCGGCGCATCTGCAGGTTCCAGAGGACGATCGTACCGATGATGAAGGCGATAGCCGACACCGCACCGATCGCCCATTGCAGTATTCTGGCATCGCGATGGACCTGGGGCTGGTAGAGGAACCCTTCCAAGTTGTAATCCCGGGGCACGGCACCCAACTCGACGAAGACATCGGCGATGTGCGTCCAGCGCCCCGGATTCATGTGCCCGATCTCGACCACCTCTGGCAGGATATAGGGACGCATGGCTTCATGCTCATTCCGCAGGATCTCGCGGGTGATGCCACGCTCCTTGACCCCAGGCATCGAAAGGATGCGATCGATGATCTCATCCGGGTGGCTCAGCGCATACTCCCAGCCTTTGCGTGTGGCGCGGACAATGGCCTCGACGCGCAGCGGGTGTTCTTTGGCTTCGGTCTCGGTGGTGATCAGCGTGTCGCCATAGAAATCGACACCGTAGTCCTTGCCGTGAAGCACGGCCGGCTTGATGCCTTTGGCCAGTAGCTGGTTCGGCTCCGCCGTAGCGTAAGCGGAGACGGCATCGACCTTGCCGTCGATCAGGTCCTGCAGGTCCCAGCTGTGCGGCAAGGCCTGAAGATCAGTGATCTTTAACCCCTCGCGTAGCAGTACTGCCTTGAATTGCACGCCACCCTGGCCATCTTCGAACATGACTTTTTTGCCGACCAGATCACTGACGGTACGGATGCCACGGTCGGATCGACTGAGGATGATATAGGGCGAGTGCTGAAAGATGGCAGCGATGGCGACGATCGGTTTGCCGCGCAGACGGTCAAGGACCACTTCCGCGTCCGTGATGGCATACTGGGCTTCACCTTCGAGCATGGCTTTGAGCGCGCTCCTGCCGGCACCGCCTTCAATGAGATTGACCTGCAGGCCTTCATCGCGGAAATAGCCCTTGGCGTCGGCCGCATAGTAGCCGGCGAACTGGAACTGGTGATACCACTTGAGATGCAGATCGACCTGCTGCGGAGCGGCAAAGGCAGGGGTGTTAAGAGTCCAGAGCGTGCATAGCAAAAGGGTGCACAACCAGACCCGCAGGGTTTGAGATACGCACGACGCAGCGGACAGGTGGCCGGCGTCGTTCGTATTTACCCAGACCGGGCGTGGACTTGAGCAGAACATTATTTAAGCCTGGTGGTCGATCATGGTATCGACTCTGGAAGCATCATTCCCCCGATGATCGGTGATTTACATACAAAAAATTCCACATACGCACAATATAGACTTATTTTGTCGATATCGGCAGGGGAGTAGGCAGCGAACCTGCCTGAAAACCCAGTCTTACCAAATGTTTGGCGTATGACTGGGTCGCATCCAACAAGTTGCAAGGAGGAAACAATCATGAACGATAAACAACTGGTAGCGATCGAGGCGGCGAAACATGTCGAGAATGGGATGCTGGTGGGCCTGGGGACCGGCTCCACGGCCGATCTGTTCATCGAGGAACTGGCCCGTCGCATGAAAGAAGACAAACTCAAGTGCAAAGTGGTCTCCAGCTCGGCCGCCAGCGCCAGGAAAGCCGGCGACCTGGGTCTGCAACTGATGGAGATGGCCGATATCTCGCATCTGGATCTTTATGTCGACGGGGCCGATGAAGTGACGCCTGACCTGACCTTGCTCAAGGGTCGCGGCGCGGATCTGGTGAAGGAGAAGTTGCTGGCCAAGGCCGCGGGCCAGTTCTTCGTGTTGATCGATCAGAGCAAACTCGTCAGCCGCATCGGCGAAAAGTACCCGATACCGGTCGAAGTACCGCCGTTCAGCTGGCAACTGGTCAAGCATGGTCTGGAGAATGCCGGCGGCAAGGTGGTATTACGCAAGAAGGACGACCAACCGGCCGTCAGCTCGCATGGCAGCTGGATACTCGATGTGACATTCGAGCCGCGCCTGGATGCCGCGACCTTGGATGATCTGCTGAATAGCACGCCGGGGGTCGTCGAGCACGGGATATTCCGAGGTCTCGCCCGCGGGGTCTTCATGGCAGAGAACGGTAGCGTCACCCAGCGCTGGGCTTGAGCGACGCCAGCTGCGTTCAGCGGCGTCTAGGCGGCAGTATTGCGGAAGGTGACGACCAGGACGTCGCGATAGGCGGGCTGCTCAGGGTCGATCTGTTCGACCGGGGTGACGCCGTGTAGGCAACGCCGGTCGTTGACGATCGCGCTGTCCAGCGGCTGCTCGAGGGTGAAACTGCCGAGCAGGTGCCGATCCAAGGCGTGCATGGTGGTCGTGCCGCTGGAGATGTTAACGCGCCGCACCATCATCACCAGTACGTAGTCCACCCCATCGCGATGGACACCTTCCGGCGTTGGCTTGCCTTGCAAGCCGCTCTGTGCCTCGATGCGGAACTGGTGGCACTCGATGTGCCATTTGGCCTGCGGCTGCATGTCGCTGAATACGGCATGACAGAGTCGCAGTACCGCATTCAGGGTGTTGCCTTCGGTGATGGCGTCCAGGATCGGTTCGAAATCGCGGGCGATACCACCATTGAGGGGGTTGTAATCCAGACTCTGATAATGCGGCTGATGCGGTTCCAGTCGCACGTCGGGCGTGCCGGCCGTCGCGCTGTAAGTGGCATAACGCCGCCGTCGATAGCGGCCGCCGTCGGCCATGTATTCATCCAGCGGCATGTCATCCCAACTCGCAGCGAACGCCTGCCAGTCGTCCAGCGCCTCTTTACCAGACGCTAGCAACCATTCCCGCATCACCGCGCCGGTGAGGAAAGCGAAGCCTTGCCGAGTGACATCGGCATGCAAATCAGTGATCGTGGTGATAGCGGACAAGCCTTTACCCGAGACAGAGTCGATAGAAGACAGGCATATTAACGAATTGCAAATGGTTTTGAAAAATAACTTATGATTCCGAGGCTAAGGCATGCTCAGCGATGCCGCAGCACGATCCTTTGCCGAACTCTAGCTCGAAAGCCGACGCATGCCGCACACCCTGGATAAGCAGTTGTTCTCGCGAGGCATGCTCGCCGTCATGGTGGCGCAGTTCATCTCGGCGCTGGCGGACAACGCTTTATTGTTCGCCGCGATCGCCTTGCTCAAGTCACAAGTGGCCCCGGCCTGGCAGCTACCGCTGCTGCAGGAGTTTTTCGTGCTCGCCTTCATCCTCCTGGCGCCTTTTGTCGGACCTTTCGCCGATACGCTGCCCAAGGGGCGTGTGATGCTGATCGCCAACACCCTCAAGTTCATCGGCGCAGCGGCCATGCTGGGTGGCGTGCATCCCTTGATCGCCTACGGCATGGTCGGCCTGGGCGCGGCGACCTATTCGCCTGCCAAATACGGCATCCTCAGTGAATTGGTGAGTCCGGCCAAGCTGGTGAAAGCCAATAGCATGATGGAAGGCTCGACCATCGTCGCCATCCTGATTGGCGCCATCCTCGGCGGGATACTGGCGGATCGTTCGGTGGAGGGTGCACTGACGACCATCGCTATCCTTTACCTGGTGGCCGCCTTCGCCAACCTCTTCATCCCCAGGCTCAAGCCGGCGCATCCCCTCGGTCATTTCTCGCCCTGGGTGCTATGGAAGGATTTCGCCCGCGCGCTCAAGGTGCTGCTCGGCAATCCCAACGCGCGTTTCTCTGTCATCGGCACTAGCATCTTCTGGGGCGCGGGTAGCACCCTGCGATTCCTGCTGGTGGCCTGGGTGCCGGTGGCGCTGCACATCACCGACATCAGTACGCCCGCCAACATGAGCGGCGCAGTCGCCATCGGAGTCGCGCTCGGTGCCATCGCGGCTGCGCGTTTCGTCACGCTCACCTCCGTCAACCGTGCGCTCCCTGTGGGCGTGCTGATCGGCCTGTTGATCATGGCCTTCGCCGCCGCCGATCACCTCTATGTCGCCATCGCCATCCTGGTTTTCACGGGTGCCTGTGGCGGTTTCTATGTGGTGCCGCTCAATGCCTTGCTGCAGGAATATGGCCACAAGACCGTCGGCTCCGGCCATGCGATCGCCATCCAGAACCTGTTCGAGAATGGCTGCATGCTGATCATGATCGGTTTCTATATCTTTCTGGAGCGCATGGAGGTCTCGGTCATCACCTCCACCATGCTGGTCGGGCTGCTGGTCTTCCTCTCGATCTCGCTGCTCGCCTGGCAACGGCTGCGCCAGCCGGGGGTCAGTATCCGCTGACAGGATTTTCAGCCGCTGTCCGAGCCTCACCTGAAGCCGCGGTCATTAAAGTCAAAGCTAGGCTTATCGGCTTGACTTGATCTCATCAGATACGGAGGAAACCATGTTGAAGAAATTTGCTTATGTGATGCTCGCCAGTAGCTGGCTGCTGTTGACCGCCTGCAATACCATGAGCGGCGCCGGCAAGGACATCCAGAAGGGCGGCGAAGCCATCGAGAACTCGGCGGACAAGAACAAGGGGTATTGATTCGCCGGCTGGCGAGCGCTGGTCGTAGCGCCCGAATCTAATGAAAATCATTAGAGGGTTTTCATGACTTTGGGCAGTGGAAAAGTGATGGACTGGCGTTACAGTTCGTTACACGTGATGCAAATGCTGTATGGCGCGAGCAGAACGAATCAAAATCTAAGAAAGGAGATACGACTATGTGGACCAAGCCAGCTGCTACCGAAATGCGTTTCGGTTTTGAAGTTACCATGTACGTTTGCAATCGCTAATTCATTAGCCTTTGCTACGACATGAAACGGGAGCCTAGCTCCCGTTTTTCATTTCTACCTCTAGATCTAGCCCCTGTACCAATCCTGATCTATATCGTCATTTCGTTGCCGTCGGCAACGGAAATTCCTTAGGCAGCAACACCCAGATCTTCCCCGCCTGTTTCATCGCCCCCGCCAGTTTGCCGGCTTCGTTCCCGGCCCCCCAGAAGAAATCCGCACGTACGCCGCCCTTGATGGCGCCGCCAGTATCCTGTGCCATCATCAGACGATTCAGTGGCTTGCTGCTATTCGGGTAGGTCGTCGCGAGGAACACAGGTGCGCCGAGCGGGATGAAGCGCGGGTCGATCGCCACCACACGCTCCGCCAGGATCGGTACGCCCAGCGCGCCTAAAGGCCCAGGCAATCCGGCCGGCAACTCACGGAAAAAAACATAGCTGGGGTTGCTGTTGAGCAGGTCGCGCAGTTTGTCGAGGTTGTTGCGCGCCCAGTTCTTGATGCCCTGCATGGAGGCTTTGTCAGCTGTCAGTTCGCCGCGCTGGATCAGCAAGCGTCCGATGGACTGGTACGACTGGCCGTTCTGGTCGGCGTAACCGACATGGACCTGTTCTCCGTTCTCCAGCAACACCAGCCCTGAGCCCTGGATCTGCAGGAAGAACAGATCGATGATGTCGTCCACCCACAGCAGTTCGGACCCTTGCAAAGGCGATGGTTCGACCTCGATCTCGCCGCGGTTGTAATAGGGGATCAGTTTGGTCCCGGCCACGCGGCCGCGTACGCGCTTATTGGCCAGTTCAGGATAAAGGCTCGCCAGCTCGACAGTGATCAGGTCATCCGGCCTGCTGTAGAGCGGGTAGCGATAACGGTCGGTTTTGGTGCGACTACCGCGCAGCAAGGGTTCGTAGTAGCCGGTGATGAGTCCTGTGTCGGTACCATCGGCGTTGGTCGTCTGATAGACGATGAAATAGCTTCTGAAATACTGCTGAACGGCTTCCTTGTTACTGCCGTCAACCATCGTGCTGGCCTCGCAGGCGACTTGCCAAGGCTGCTTGTTGCGTAGCGTGGAGCAGCTTTGCTGCCATGCCGCCCAGGCTTGGGTCAGGTTGTCGTCATTGATCCCCACCAGGTCTTCCCACCGGGCAGGCTTGAGCATGCTGTAATCCGGTAGCCTGGGCTCTTCCGGTTTGCCGGAGATGCTCGGTTTCTGGGTGTCCGGGAGATAGATGGGCGCGTGCTCGGCCGGTTGTGGGCAGTTACATGGTCTTTCGGCAACGGGCTCCGGCTTCACCGCTTGTTGCGCGCAGGCGCCCAGCAGCAAAGCCAGACAGAGGAGGGGGATGTTCCGCATGGAGCCGGATGTGAAGGCGCTGAAGGTCATGGATCAGTGCAGCACTCTCGGCATGGACAAAGTGAAGGCTGCGATCTCGGTGTCGAATTGCACGCCGTCTTCGGCGGTCATGTGATAGCTGCCTCGCATGGTGCCTACCGGCGTATTGAGCACGGTGCCACTGCTGTATTCGAAGTGCTCGCCCGGCTTCAGCAGGGGCTGTACACCCACGACCCCAAGGCCGCGCACTTCCTGCACGGTGTCATTGGCGTCGGTGATCACCCAATGCCGGCTAATGAGTTGTGCGGGCACGGTACCGGTGTTGGTGATGGTGATGCTGTAGGAGAACACGTAGCGGTTCTGCTCCACGTCGGACTGGTCCGCTACGAAGGCAGTTTCCACCGAGACGGAGAATTCATAGCGTTTGTGCGTGGGCATCAGGCTGCTTTCATGAGATGAGGCCGGTCGTCGGGGAGCTCGGAGTCGCGGAATAGAGTTTCTTCGGCATGCGGCCGGCGAGGAAGGACTCGCGGCCTGCTTCGATGGCTTTGCGCATGGCGCTCGCCATCAATACGGGATCACGTGCGCCGGCGATCGCCGTGTTCATGAGCACGCCGTCACAGCCCAGTTCCATGGCGATGGCGGCATCCGATGCAGTGCCGACGCCGGCATCGACCAATACCGGGATCTTGGCGTTCTCGATGATGATCTGCAGGTTCCAGGGGTTGAGGATACCCATGCCGGAGCCGATGAGCGAGGCCAACGGCATCACCGCGCAGCAACCGATCTCTTCCAGTTGTTTGGCGATGATCGGATCGTCAGAGGTGTAGACCATAACATCGAACCCGTCCTTGACCAGGATCTCGGCGGCGCGCAGGGTCTCGACCACATTCGGGTAGAGCGTATTGGGGTCGCCCAGCACCTCGAGCTTGACCAGCTTGTGGCCATCGAGCAGCTCGCGGGCGAGCCTGAGCGTGCGCACCGCGTCGTCAGTGGTGTAGCAGCCTGCGGTGTTCGGCAGGTAGGTGAATTCGTCCGGCGGCAGGTAATCCAGCAGGGAAGGTTCACCGGCATTCTGGCCGATGTTGGTACGGCGGATGGCTACTGTGACGATCTCCGCGCCGCTGGCGTCGATGGCGGCGCGCGTCTCCTGGAAATCCTTGTATTTGCCGGTGCCGACCAGCAGCCGAGAGTTGTAGGTAGTGCCCGCGATAGTGAGTGTGTGCATGGATTAACCGCCTCCGACCGCGCCGACGATCTCGAGCTTGTCGCCATCATGCAAGGTCGCGTCGGCGAACTTGCTGCGCGGCACGATCTCGCCGTTACATTCGATCGCCAGGCGCTTGCCGGTGAGGCCGAGTTTGTCGACCAGTTCTGCGACGCTGAGCTGTGGCGTATCGAATTGCCTAGGATTGCCGTTGATGGTGAGCTGGATCACGAATCGCTGCCGAATCTGAGATTTAGGTGAGCTTAAAAGGCATATTTTACGTGGGTTGGGCCAATAAGGCCAATCGCTCTTGGGCAGGGAAGTGAGGTTCGCGTGAGAAGCGAGTGCCGAGTGCATCGAGCGAGCGGCACGCGGCCGACAGGCGAACTGTCATGTAGAGAGTTGACAATCGCCCCGCTTGGCCAAAGACTGGCAAGCGATCGTGATTTGAATGCACCACCTTTTTCAACTTGTCCGCGAGGAGCATCATGCGCCCACCTGTCCGTGTCTTCAGCCCGAGCTTAGTGACTTTGGCAGTCACATCCCTATTAGCATTCTCCACCCATGTGGTGGCCGAGCCTGCCAGCGACAAGCCGGTTGTGGAGCAGATCGTCGATATCCAGACCCAGCTGGCGAAAGGGCCCTACAAGGGCTTCCGGGCCAATCACGCCAAGGGCATCCTGGCGACAGGAACGTTCACGCCTTCGCCGACAGCGGCGAATCTGAGTAAGGCCGCGCATCTGCAACAGACCGTAACGCCTGTGACGGTGCGTTTTTCCAACGCCACCGGTGTGCCCGCCATCCCGGATGCCGAAACGAATGCCAACCCGCGCGGCATCGCCATCCGCTTCGCGTTACCGGACGAGAGCTACACCGATATCGTCAGCATCAGTGTCAATGCCTTCCCGGTGACTACGCCAGAGGAATTCCTCGGCCTGCTCAGCGCCATCGCGGCAACGACCCCGGATTCGCCGAAACCCACGCCCATCGAACAGTTCCTCGGTAGTCACCCGAATGCGCTCAAGTTCGTACAGATCCCCAAGCCTGCGCCCGTGAGTTACACCACGCTGTCGTATTTCGGGGTGAACGCTTTCCAGTTCACCAATGCCAAGGGCGAGAGCCGATTCGGGCGCTATCGCATCACGCCGGTATCGGGTGAGCAAGCCATGAGCCAGGCGGACCTATCGAAGGCGAAGCCCAATTATCTATCGGAGGAACTGACCGCCCGATTGGCGAACGGCGAAGCCAAGTTCCGTATCGCTGTGCAGTTGGCGGAGCCCGGAGATGTGATCGATGATGCGACTGCGGTCTGGCCGGACGATCGCCCACAGGTCGAGCTGGGTATCCTGACCCTGAATGCGGTGGTGGCGGATTCTGCGGCGGTGGAAAAGACGCTGGCGTTTAACCCGCTGATCCTGACCGATGGGATCGCCCCTTCGAAGGATCCTATCCTGCTGGCACGCCCTGCTGCCTACGCGGTAAGTGTCGGGCGGCGCTTTTCCAACTGACTGTCAGCTGAGGTTTCGCCAGTAACATAAAGAAAGGCCACCCTCGGGTGGCCTTTGGAGTCGCGATGGAGATTTAAAACGGATATTTGAGCAGCTTGAGCTTTAATGGCAGGTCTTGTTGAAGCGTTCGATCTGCTCTTCAGCTTCTTCCTTGCTCACGCCATACATTTCCTGGATCTTGCCGGCGAGCATCTGGCGATTGCCCTTGATCTCTTCGATCTGATCATCGGTGAGCTTGCCCCATTGTTGCTGGACCTTGCCTTTGAGTTGTTTCCAGTTACCTTCGATTTGATCCCAGTTCATCATTAGCTCCTTTGTGTCAGGTTGAAAGTTGGTCTGCGTCCAATCGTCGAGAGCAACGATTGACCTTAGAACCATCTTAATGAGACAGGTCCGGGACCACAGTCGGGGGATCACCGAAAACGGTGTGGGAATAGGCTGACAACCTGATGCGATGTACTGGATGCGTTTGCCAGGCGCACGGCGAACTGCGTAGAATGGCGGCATTGCGGGCGTAGTTCAATGGTAGAACGCTAGCTTCCCAAGCTCGATACGCGGGTTCGATTCCCGTCGCCCGCTCCACCAATGCTTCCGCGTCAAACTTCCATCATCTCGAAATCTTCCTTACGGGCGCCGCACTCGGGGCAGGTCCAATTCGGGGGTACATCCTCCCAGCGCGTGCCGGGCGCGATGCCGTCTTCAGGACAGCCCTTCGCTTCATCGTAGATCCAGCCACAGATGTTGCACATCCAAGTTTTCATTTGCCTGACACCTTTTCATATGCAGAGGGGTAATTGCGTTAAAATAGCATATCCAATACAACATCGTGCCTCCAGCACTGGCCGCCATGAACTTAACCGCATGGCGTATGCCTTAAGTGTCTCGCGCTGAAAATCTCACTATGAACCTGATGCCCCCTACCGTCATGACATTCGCTGCGACCGACCCCAGCAGCGGCGCCGGTTTGCAGGCGGACATCCTGACGCTGGCCAGTATCGGCTGCCATCCCTTGTCCGTCGTCACTGCCGTGACCGTGCAGGACACGCTGGGGGTCGATAACGTCATGGTGTTCGATGCCGATTGGGTCAACGACCAGGCGCGCACCATCCTCGAAGATATGCAGGTCTCGGCGTTCAAGCTCGGTATGTTGGGCAGTGTCGAGAACATCGCCGTGATCGCTGAGATCATGGCCGACTACCCGGATACACCCTTGCTCATCGATCCGGTGCTGGCCTCCGGCCGCGGCGACGAACTCGCTAACGAGGAGATGCAGGCCGCCATGATCGACCTGCTATTGCCGCAAGCGACCTTGATCACGCCGAACAGCCTGGAGGCACGTCGTCTCGCATTCCACGACGATGACTCGGATGAGGCGGAGAACGCTTCATTGCAGGAAGTCGCCGATCGCCTGCTGGCGATGGGGTCTGAGTACGTGCTCATCACCGGCACCCACGAGCGTACCGTCGATGTCATTAACACCCTCTACGGCGAGCGCGGCATCGTCAAGACCTTCAAATGCGAACGCCTACCCGGCAGTTATCATGGTTCCGGCTGCACGCTGACGTCGGCCATCGCCGCCTGTGTAGCGCATGGCCTGACCATCGAGGAAGCCATCGCCGAGGCGCAAGACTATACCTGGCAGTCGCTCAAGCATGCATTCCGTCCGGGTATGGGGCAGTTCATTCCGGATCGCCTGTTCTGGGCGAGGGATGAAGAAGATGAAACCAGGAAGAATTAAAGGACTCTACGCACTCACGCCGGACGAGACGCATACCGATCGACTGCTCGCCCAGGTCGAGATTGCCCTCGCTACGGGGGTGAAGCTGTTGCAGTACCGTAACAAGCTGGCGGATCCCCGTTTACGCACGATACAGGCACAGGCCTTGTTGCCTCTGTGTCGCGCCCATGACGCTACGTTCATCATCAACGACGATATCAAGCTCTGCCTCGCCATCGATGCCGATGGCGTGCATCTCGGCAAGACCGACGGCAGTCTGGCGGCAGCGCGCACGCGTCTCGGGCCGGACAAGCTCCTCGGCGCTTCCTGCTACGACCATTTCGATAACGCGATCGCGGCCAAGGCACATAGCGCCGACTATGTCGCCTTCGGCGCCTGCTTCGTTTCCGGCACCAAGCCTGATGCACCGAGGGCAGACCTGGGCTTGTTCACACGTGCGCAAGCTGAACTCGGCTTGCCTGCAGTTGCCATCGGCGGCATCACGGTCGACAATGCCGCACAGGCGATCGCGGCCGGTGCAGAGGCGGTTGCAGTCATCGGGGCGCTCTGGAACAGTGCCGACATGCCCTTGACCATCGAGCGCTTCCAGCGCGCGTTCAGCCAAGCCTGACCCATTCACGACAACTCACTATCTTTCAGCCAGGTCATCATGAGCTCACGTAACCAGCAATTATTCGAACAATCCCAACGCTTGATCCCCGGTGGCGTCAATTCCCCGGTACGCGCTTTCCGTTCCGTCGGCGGCACGCCGGTGTTCTTCAAGAAGGGCGCCGGCTCCCGTCTCTGGGATGAGGATGGCAAGGAATACATCGACTACGTCGGTTCTTGGGGGCCGATGATCCTGGGCCATGCCCACCCGGAAGTGATCGCCGCGGTACAGAAGAGCGCCGAGAACAGCCTGTCTTTCGGGGCGCCGACCGCCCTGGAGCTGGAGATGGCAGAACTCATCACCGAGATCGTCCCCAGCATGGAGCAGGTGCGGCTGGTCAGCTCCGGTACCGAAGCCACCATGAGCGCCATCCGTCTGGCACGAGGCTATACGGGACGTAGCAAGATCCTCAAGTTCGAGGGCTGCTATCACGGTCATGCCGACTCCCTACTGGTGAAAGCCGGATCCGGCGCCCTCACCTTCGGTCAGCCCAGTTCGGCCGGTGTCCCGCCTGAATTGGCTGCCCATACGCTGACCCTGCCCTACAACGACAATGCTGCGGTGGAAAGCCTGTTCGCACAGATCGGCGACGAGATTGCCTGCGTCATCGTCGAGCCGGTGGTTGGTAACATGAACCTGATCGTGCCGCAAAACGGCTTCCTGCAGGTGCTGCGCGACCAATGCACCAAGCATGGTGCCGTATTGATCTTCGACGAAGTGATGACCGGATTCCGCGTCGCGCTGGGCGGCGCACAGGCGCTTTACGGCATCACCCCGGACCTGACCACGCTGGGCAAGGTCATCGGTGGCGGCTTGCCGGTCGGCGCTTTCGGCGGTCGCAAGGACATCATGAACTGCCTGGCCCCGCTGGGCCCGGTCTACCAGGCCGGCACGCTTTCCGGGAATCCGGTCGCGGTCTCAGCGGGCTTGGCGACGCTGCGACTGATCCAGGCGCCAGGCTTCCATGACCGCCTGAGCGCGCAGACGGCGAAGCTGGTACAAGGCTTGGTAGCGGTGGCAAAGGAAGCGGGGGTCGCCTTCAGTGCACAGCACGTGGGCGGGATGTTCGGTATCTATTTCAGTGCGGTATGTCCGACCAGTTTCGACGCCGTCATGCAATCCGACAAGGAGGCCTTCAATCGCTTCTTCCACGGTATGCTGGATGAGGGCGTGTATCTTGCCCCTTCGGCATTTGAAGCGGGCTTCGTATCGGCGGCCCATAGCGATGAGGATATCGAGAAGACCCTGGCGGCAGCCAGGAAAGTGTTCGCCGGCAAGATCCATTGACCCAAGCCCGGCGCGAGGCGACGTCGGACATGAAAAATGCGTCTATGTGATTGAACTCATAACCTTTTGACGGTAACATTGAAGGTTCCGCTAAATATTTCATGGCCTGAACCGGATTTGGTCATGAAGATGTTCGAAACC
>CABHOJ010000038.1 GCA_902168195.1 uncultured Methylotenera sp. | reverse complement strand
GGCGGTTTCGCGCCTGACCTGCCCTCCAACGAAGCCGCCATCCAGTACATCCTGGAAGCGATCTCCGATGCCGGCTACGAGCCGGGCCGCGACATCCTGTTGGGTCTGGATTGCGCCAGCTCCGAGTTCTACAAGGACGGCAAGTATCATCTCGAATCCGAAGGCGTGCAGCTGAGCTCCGCGCAATTCACCGATTACCTCGCGACCTGGGTCGACAAGTACCCGATCATCAGTATCGAAGACGGCATGAGCGAGCATGACTGGGACGGCTGGAAGCTGCTGACCGACCGCCTGGGCAAGAACGTCCAGCTGGTGGGTGACGACCTGTTCGTGACCAATGCCAAGATCCTGCGTGAAGGCATCAAGCGCGGCGTCGGTAACTCCGTGCTGATCAAGGTCAACCAGATCGGCACGCTGACCGAGACCTTCACCACCATCGAGACCGCCAAGCGCGCCGGCTATACCTCGGTCATCTCGCACCGTTCCGGCGAGACCGAAGACACCACCATCGCCGACATCTCCGTCGCGACCAACGCGCTGCAGATCAAGACCGGCTCCCTGTCGCGCTCCGAGCGTATCGCCAAGTACAACCAGCTGCTGCGTATCGAAGAAGAACTCGGCGATGCGACCAGCTACGCCGGTATGGATGCCTTCTACAACCTGGGTCGTTAAGCCCGCTTTGTGCGTGTCCTGACGCTGATCTTCGTCATCCTCATCGCCTCGCTGCAGTATCCACTGTGGCTAGGCAAGGGGAGCTGGTTGCGGGTCTGGGACCTGAATCGCCAGATTACGGAACAGAAGGACAGGAACAAGGTGCTGAAAGCGCGCAACGATACGCTGGATGCCGAAGTGCGTGACCTCAAGCAGGGTTACGCCGCCATTGAAGAGCGTGCCCGCAGCGAACTGGGCATGGTCAAGTCAGATGAAGTGTTCTATCAGGTACTGCAGCCGGATACCCCGGCTGCCTATCCTGCCCCGCCGGTCGATCCGGCACAGAAGCAATCTATGCAGCAACCATCCGAGCAGCAGGGCGACACCAACATATCCAAAGCGAGCCCATCCGATACGGGCGCGGCCAAATCGATCACCCAACCGACCAACCAAAGCACCAAGGTACCTAGAACGCCTTAATCCTTTTCCGGCAAGGCATAGGGCAGGGGTTTGAACTGTAGTGCCTGACCCTGGCAGGTCAGTACGTCCGTGGCTAGATTCTCCAGCCGAACTTCCGCCAATACGTCATAGCCGCCCGCAGGCGCCGGTGCACTGCGCACGATATTGCCGGCGACCTCGCTGCCGCCCGCTACGAGGATATCTGCGCCAGCCAATGGCGGCTCCGTGCTATCGACATGCGCGATCTGCGTACGACGCTTCACCTTGCCCAGGTAATGCGTACGGGCGACGATCTCCTGTCCGGTATAACACCCTTTCTTGAAATTGATACCGCCCAGTGCGTCGAGATTGAGCATCTGCGGGACGAAAGCTTCCTGCGTCTCCGGATAGACATCCGGGATGCCGGCCTGGATCTCCAGCCAGTCCCAGGCGGCTTTTCCGGCGGGGCGGTGGCTGGCGGCGAGGGCATCCCAGACAGCGGCGGCATGGGTTTCGTCGCTGTAGATCTCGAACCTTGGCGTGGGGCCGGGCAGGCGCACGATGACGCCGTTCTCCAGCGTCGCGAGGGCATGCGGCTGTTGCGGTACCTGACCGAATATCTCTTGCAGCGTGGCTTCACTGCCGTTACCTGCGACGCCGAAGCGGCGGATGCGATCCGAGACATCCTCGATGGTGACTTTAGACCGCAGGACATACATCTTCAGCCGCTTCAGGATAGGTTCGATCAGCGTTTTCGGCAGCTGCAGATGAAGGTGATCCAGATGACCGAAGGCGAAGAATAGTGCCAGCATACGGCCCTTGGGATTGCAGTAACCGGCATAGTGGCTGGTGTGGCCATCCAACAGCTTGACGTCGTTGGTGACCTGGCCCTGCAGGAAGGGAACGGCATCGGCCCCCGAGATCTGCAGCAAGCCGAGATGCGAAAGATCACACAGGACGTTGCCGTCAGCGGCGGCTTGTAATTCGGCGGCCGCATCGCCAAAATCGACGACTTGATCGTTCTCGATCCTCGCGGATCGTTGTGTCAGGAATGTATGCCACGGAGTTGTCATTTGAGTCTCATGCCGAAGGTAAGCGGATGTCACATTATAACGTGAAGCCTATCAGGCTCGATTTCAAGCCCTCGTATCGGCTGGCGGCGATACTGTTTGTCGCTGCGTTGTTCGTGTGTGCGGTGCTGGTATTCCTGACGATCCCTGTCTGGATGAAGGCCATCGCCATCGCCTTGGTGGTGTCGGCCACCCTCTATCATGGACTGGATGCCTTGCGACGCTTGCCACGATCCTGCCGCAACCTATCCATGAACACCAAAGGCGAATGGCGCCTGGAACTCCTCGACGGCAGCATGCAGGAGGCGGTCATCCTGCCTAGCAGTTTCGTCGCGCCTTATCTCACGGTCATGAATTGCAGCCTGACCGGGCGCTGGCTGCAATATCACATCGTCATCCTGCCGGATGCGCTGGACGCCGAGTCGTTCCGGCGGTTGCGGGTATGGTTACGCTGGGGTTATCAGGCTTCGGAGGCGGAAACGCCGGATGCCTGAGGTTTGCGACGACGCGTGAGCCAGCTACGTACGGCATTGCGACTTGCTTGTACCGGATGTTTCGGTAGGTAGGCCGTGATGAAGAGCAGTCCGGCGATCGAGGCCAGCACCCAGCGCAAGGGATAATCCGCCGTGTCACGCCGTGCGGGCCGTTGTTTCTTCATGGCGCTGAGGATGTCCTGCAGGCTGTCGCCGTTGACGTACAAGCCGTTCACTTCCTTTGCCAGATCCTTCAGATAGGGTTCGTCCAGCTTCGAGAGATAACGGTCGCTCTCGCCACCGGCGACGTTGTCGTCACGCACACCGATATTGGCTTCCGAGATCTGGGCGATGCCCGGCTGCATGGCGAAGCTCTCGCTAGACCAGTAACCGATCACCTGATTCTCCGAATCCAGTTTCGGGATAGGGGTGCCCTTGTCGCTACCGATACCGACGAACAACCAGTCGTTGCCTCCTTGGAAATTCGCAAGATCCTGCGTATTGAACGCGTGCAGCTTAGGCGCCTCTTCGCCATCGGTGAAGAACACCACTTGGGCGGATTGCGGGAATGAGCGCAGGGTGCGCGCGAGGTTAGGCATGCTGTTGCGGATGCGGCTATTGCCGGACCACGCCGTGCGCCAGTCGAGATGGGCGATGGTGTCCTGGATGGCATCGTAGTTCTCGCAGACTTCGATCGGCCGGTACATGGCGGCGACACTGACGCCAGCGAACAGTGCGACGCTGACGCTGGTGCCGCACGGCATGGACGCGACCACGCGCTTCATCATGTAACGCATGTGTTCGGCGCGCGACACGGGTTTACCGTTCAGGGTGGTATCCACCACGTTCATGCTCTGCGAGATATCGGCGACGAGCATGTAGCTGTAGATGTTGCGCTTGAGCGGGATGGTCGGGTTGAACAACGCGATCACCAGCAAGAGGAACGCAGCAGTGAGCAGCGCCACATCATGCCGATGGCGGAAGTAATTGAAGATGCGTTTGAGGTAATGTTTCATGCGCCTTGACTCAAGGGAGACCGATCGGGATGTTGCCCATGATCAGGCCGGGATTATCCGATTCGCCCACACCTGGCGTCGGCGTCGCCGGCAGCATGGTCAGCAGACGGTCCAGGTTGTGACGGGTGCCCCAATGGCTGTTATCGAGCTTGAGCGACGCGACATAGGCCACCTTGGCCTGACGGAACAGGTATTCGGCCTCGTCACGCACGGTCATGTTAGCGCCATTGATGGCGAGGCCACGCAAGAAGAACATATTGCCCAGGTTGTGCTGGATGATGGCGCGTTGCTTGTTGGTCGCGTTGTTCAGCAACTGTGTATAAAGCAAGGTCGCTTCCTTGTAGCGTTCGTTGCGCGCCAGCCAGTAGGCGGTCGAGAACTTCGCCTCGAAACTCTGGCGGTCGGTATCCGGCGAGCGCGCGGCGATGACGGCGGCATTGAAGTGCTCGATCTGGCGGATGCGGTTGTATTCATAGACAGCACCGGCGGCAGCCAGCAAGGCCACGACGCTGAATCCCCAGGTCAGTTTGGTTACGCTGAGTGCCATGTTTTGATCTCCAGATATTTCACGCTCAGTAACAAGCCGATCGTGATGGCGGCAAGCACCAGGAATAGGTTGGTCAGATCCTTACCGGGGATCTGTTCCATGTAACGGATGGGTTTCTTTTCGCGCTGGTTGATGTCGTTCATCGCCGATTCCAGCGATTTCGGGTCTTCCGCCTCGTAAGCCTGGAAAGGCGTCTTCAGCGTCTTGAAGAAATCCCGCAGTTCGATCTGCGGCGGCAACGCGGCATCTTCCTGGGGCACGAAATTCTCGTCGAAGATACTGATACCGCCGGGCTGGCGCAGCACGATCCAGTAGAGGCTGATATGCAGGCGATCGAACCAGTCGCGGATCTTCTGCTGGGTATTGGCGTCGATACGGCCGGCCCCGTCGGACAGCAGGATGACCGCGCGGGAGCCGGAGTCTGGCACCTTGTTGAACAGCCCGGCGACGCTGGTGAGGCCGCTACCGATATTGGTCTGGAACAACGCATTGCCTGCCGTCGCTTCCACCGCGGCGATCACCGCCTCGCGGTTCTCGCTCAGCGGCAATACATACATCGCCGAGTTACTGAAAGAGATCATGCCGAACATGTCGTGTTCGCGTGACTTGACGAAGTTGGTGATGAGCCGCGCCGCGGCTACCGATTTGGTCTCGCCCACACGGCCGGCTTCACTGCCGGAGAACGGGTCGTCCATACTCGCGCTACGGTCCAGTACCAGACCGATCTGCGCGCCGATGCCGACTCGTTCGACCTGCTCCTGGTTGGTATGCGGTTCGGCCAGCGCGATGATGATGAATAGCAGGGTCAGCACCGCCAGTGCCTTGAGGATGATGCCGACAAGGTCGGACAAGGGGTCCTTGGGCAGCATGTCGACCCAGGAATAGGTGCGGGCGTGCACGCGATCGAGCAGCAAGGGCAAGAGTGCCAGTGGCAGCAACCACAACGCGTAAGGGTGCGCAAAATCCATCTTATGCGCTCTTCATGGCATCAGGTTTCAGGCCACGCTCGCAGTCGCGGCAATGCCGGCAGAACTGCTTGAGCCAGCCTTGCGGATCGGCGATCTGCGCGGCGTTGGGCTCGAAGAACACCTGGCGCGACACCTGGAAGAACTGGTCTAGTTCGCCACGTACGGTGCGGAACTTCGGCTTGTGTGCGATGAACTGGTCCAGTGTATCGCTGAACACGCTTTGACCGGCCGTGGTGTTAAGTGCCAGGTGCAGGCGAGAAACCGCTTGCTGCAGGCCTTCCTGGTTCTTCGGGTACTTGCGCAGGTCACGATAGGCCTTGGCGAACGGGCCGCCCATGCGTGGTAGCCACGTGTACTTGCCGAGGATATAGAGCAGGCCCAGCAGGCAGACAGCGATCACGCCGACCAGTACCTGCAGGCGCAACTTGTGCTGGCTGGCATCCAGCAGCAGCGGGCCGCGGTAGGGGCTCATGTCGCTCTCGACCTTGATCGCGCCGAAGATGGACAGCGGCGAGACCACGAAATCCCAGCTCGGGATACGGTACTGCGCGACCTTGCCATCCTTGATCAGGCGGATGTACTCCGCAGGCAGGGAAGCATGCTTGGCCACCACATTGTTGGTGAACACCTGATACGCCAGCTTGATGTGGTGGGTGGTGCTGTCCTTGCCCTCATCCTTGGTGTGGCTGATGCTGCTCAAGTCCACACCCAGGGTCTGGCCCTTGTAGCGTTTCTCGTAACCGACAATGGGCAGCGAACTGTCGATCAGCTTGTAAGGTTTCTTCACTTCCAGCGTCACCTCGCGTTCGAGGATATCGCCGACGCTGTAACCGACCTTGTGGGTAGGTTCGGCGATCTGGATGGTGACGATGCCGTCCTCGACGTTCGGCGGCATCTCTTCTTCCGCGATGGCTTGGGTGAGCGGCATCAGGGCCAGCATGCACAACGCAAGGAGGCTGGTTCGCATCTTCATCGCACTTGGGTTCATGAGTATTGGATTCTTCAATTGACTGGCTCTTCGGGGCTAGGCTGCGACAAATTGATAAAAGTATTCGGTCATGGCATCGGCGTCGAAATCGCCTTCGACGAAGAACGGTGGCATATCGAAACGCATGAAGGTGTTGTAGATCGCTTCGCGACGCGCTTCGAACGAATCGACGATCTTGTCGCGCAATTCCTTGCGCATGAGCAGGGTACGGCGCGCACCGGTCTCGCTATCGGCGACACTGGTGATGCCGAACTCGGGCAGGTTGCGGTATTCGGCCGAATCCCACAGCACCATGGGCACGATCTGGTGACGCAACAGCATGGACAGAGCATCTTCCAGCAGTTCGAACGGCATATGGAAATCCGAGATCAGGAACACCAGCGAACGCTCGCGCGGCAGGTAGCGCCAAACATCGCGCAAGCCTTCGGCGGAAGCCGCATGCGGATGGTATTCCTTGAGTTTCTCCGTCAGTTCGAAGGCGCGCTGCGGTTTGACCGAGGCCATGCTGATCCAGTCCTCACGCACCTCCTCATCAAAGCCGATGAAGCCGAACGGATCGTTGGCGCGCGTGGAGGATTGGGCGACGGATTCCGCGATCTCGGCGGCTAGCTTGATCTTGCGATGACGGCTGCCGAAGTTCATGGAACCCGAGAGGTCGCAAATCACATAGACCGGCGTCGCGCTTTTCTGGTTGAACAGGCGCACATATACTTGTTCCAGCGGATCGCGGATGGTCTGGCGGATATCGATCCGGCGCGGATCCGGGTAGGAGAGCAGGGTGGTGTGACCACGGAACTCCATGCCCATGCCGCGCTGCGTGCTGGAATGGCGACCGGGATGGCGGCCGCGTGAGCGCCAGCCGACGTGGTAGCTGAATTCCTTGATGTCGAAGTTATACATTCATCAAGCGCCTAATGAGTATGGTGTCGTAAAGCCATGGCAGCAGCGATCTGATCCCTATGGTTAAGGAGCAGCCACTGAATTCATGATCCCCGACAACATCTCCCGCGCGATCTCCGTGCGGCGCATCTCGTAGACCGGGCTGAACACCAGGCGGTGGGCGACGGTCGCGTGGAACACGGCATGGATATCTTCCGGCAACACCGCGGTACGGTTGTGCAGCCAGGCGTTCACGCGGGCGGCACGCAACATCATGCTCATGCCGCGCGGGCTGGCGCCGGCCAGCACCAGGCGGTTCATGTCCACGCCGGCGACCTTGATACCGTAGTGGGTCGGGGTCTTGGTGGCGAGCCACAGCTCCAGCGCATATTTGCGCAAGGTAGCGCTGGCTTCGACGCTGGACTGGATGACACCGGAAAAGGCGTTCAATTCGTCGAACTTGAGGATGTCAGCAGGGACGGTATCGACCAGCGCATCGACGTTGTGGAAGCGGGTGTCGAACACCAGCGATTCCATGATGTCGTTGTCGCTCGGCACGACGATGGGGATCTCCATCATGAAACGGTCACGTGCGGCGGACGGGATCTCGAAAGTCTCTTCCTTCTCGACCTGGTTACGGTCGGCGAACACCAACATGTGCGGGAAGTGGTGTTCCTTGTTGAAGGCGGTGAGGGTGCGTTCGGCCATCACGCGCAGCAGCAGCGAGTGCACTTGCGGACGGGCGCGGTTGATCTCGTTGAAGAAAAATACCGACAGGTTCTCGCCGGACATCAGCAACGGGCCGGGGCTGACGTGCGGCTTGCCGTCTTCGCCCAAGTAGGTGTGATATACCAGGTCGTTCGGCATCAGGTCGATGGTGCCCTCGATACGCTGGTAACCGCCGCCGATGCCGCGGGTGAAGGCGCGCAGTAGCGTGGTCTTGCCCACACCGACATCGCCTTCGAGCAACACATGGCCGCGTGCGAAGATGGAGGTGGTGATCAGGCGAACGGGCGATTGCTGGCCCACGACCACCTTGTTGATTTCCGATTCCAGTTTTAGCGCATGCTCGCGCCAGTCGGCCAGTAGACGGTCGCTCATTGACTTGATCCCGTGATTTAAAATGAATGAAGAATGATGAAAATGGTAGCTTGTTATGGGTGATTCAGAGTCGATATTAACGGCATTGAGACAATGTGTAAACAGATCTGTATACCCCTGTTATTTTTTCCGATTCTGGCCGCAGGGCTTTCGCTCGATGTCGTTTCCGGCGAAAATAGCGAATAACCGAGTCATCGGGTTCAATCAAAAGTAAAAACACATGCAAAAACAAAACAGTTTCACCTACGAGGAGCTGCTGCGTTGCGGCCGCGGCGAGATGTTCGGCCCCGGTAACGCGCAACTTCCGTTGCCCCCGATGTTGATGTTCGACCGCATCGTCTCCATCACTGAAGAAGGCGGCAAGTACGGCAACGGCCAGATAGTCGCCGAACTCGATATCAAACCCGATATGTGGTTCTTCCAGTGCCACTTCGAAGGCGACCCGGTGATGCCCGGTTGCCTGGGTCTGGATGCCATGTGGCAACTGGTGGGGTTCTACCTCGGCTGGATGGGAGGCCCCGGTAAAGGTCGTGCGCTGGGCGCCGGCGAGGTCAAGTTCACCGGCCAGGTCTTGCCGACCGGCAAGCTGGTCACCTATCGCATCGACTTGAAGCGCGTGATCATGCGCAAGCTGGTCATGGGCATCGCCGATGCGACGATGGAGCTGGATGGTCGCGAGATCTACGCAGCGACCGATTTGCGTGTGGGTTTGTTCACCCGCACCGATAACTTTTAATGATCGACATTTTTAATTATTAGAACTAAGGAACCCTAAAAATACCCGAGCGACACGATAACGCGGCGCAGAGGGGCGAAAAACCGGAGTTTACAGTCGAGTAAATGAGGATTTTGAGCCACGATGCAACAAAGTTAGCGTGAGCGAAGTGTTTTTAGCACACCATGGGAGAGCGCGTAATGCGTCGAGTAGTAGTAACTGGCATGGGCATCGTCTCCAGCCTGGGCAACAACAAATCCGAAGTGCTGGATAGCCTGCGTGAAGGGCGTTCCGGCATCACCTATCAGCCTGAGTACGCCGAGATGGGCCTGCGTTCGCATGTCGCAGGTTCGATCAAGGGGCTGGATCTTGCGGCACTCATCGACCGCAAGCTCATGCGCTTCATGGCCAAGGGCCATGCCTATGCTTGGCTCGCCATGCAGGAAGCAATAGCAGACGCGCAACTGCCGAAAGAGCTGGTCTCCAACCTGCGCACCGGCCTCATCGTCGGGCAGGGCGGCGCTTCGCATGAGAGCATCCTGGAAGGTGTCGATACCCTGCGCGAGAAGGGCGTCCGTCGTGTCGGTCCCTACATGGTCACCAAGGCCATGGCTAGCGGTGTGTCCGCCTGCCTGGCCACGGGTGCCGAGATCAAGGGCATCAACTACGCCATCAGTTCCGCCTGTGCGACCAGCGCCCACTGTATCGGCGCGGGCGTCGAGCAGATCCAGCTTGGCAAGCAGGACATCATCTTCGCCGGTGGCGGTGAGGAAGAGCACTGGACCTTGTCCTTCATGTTCGATGCCATGGGCGCGCTTTCCAGCAAGTACAACGAGACCCCGGAAAAAGCCTCGCGCACCTACGACGCCAACCGTGACGGCTTCGTCATCTCCGGTGGCGGCGGCATCGTCGTACTTGAAGAATACGAACACGCCAAGGCACGCGGCGCCAAGATCTACGCTGAAGTGGTCGGTTACGGTGCGACGTCCGACGGGTACGACATGGTCGCCCCCTCCGGCGAAGGCGCGATGCGCTGCATGCGGCTGGCGCTGGAAGGCGTCGAAGGCCCGGTCGATTACATCAACACCCACGGCACCAGTACCCCGGTCGGCGACGTCAAGGAACTGGAAGCCATCCGCGAAGTGTTCGGCGAGAGCCAGACCGCCATCGCCTCCACCAAGTCGCTGTCCGGTCACGCACTGGGCGCGGCAGGTGTGAACGAAGCGATCTATACCTTGTTGATGATGGAAAATAACTTCATCGCCGCCTCGGCCAACATCGAGACCCTCGACCCGGCCGCCGAAGGCCTCAACATCGTGCGCAAG
>CABHOJ010000037.1 GCA_902168195.1 uncultured Methylotenera sp. | reverse complement strand
TCCGGCGTCTGCGCACAGCAAAGTTAGTGAACGACCAGCAGCGTGAACGGCCACACGTAGGCTTGCAGCGTGACGAGAACCCCGACCAGGGCGGCCAGCGCAAGGCTGTGGAAGAACACGTAACGCAGGATGGTGCCTTCCTTATTGACCCAGCCGGTCGCAGTCGAGGCAACGACGATGGACTGCGCGTCGATCATCTTGCCCATCACACCACCTGAGCTGTTGGCCGCACCCATCAGGTTGGCCGACAGATCCAGCTGTTGGGCCGCGACCTTCTGCATCCCGCCGAACAGCACGTTCGATGCCGTATCCGAGCCCGTCAGCGCTACGCCCAGCCAGCCCATCAAGGTACCGAAGAAGGGATACAGCGCACCGGAGCGGGCAAACGCCAGACCCAGCGTGGTATCGGTACCGGAGAAGCGGGTCACCGTACCCAGCGCCAGCATCAGCACGATGGTCAGCAGCGAGTACTTCACGTGCCAGATCGTGGACAGGTAATGACGCACGATGGCGACCGGGGAGTACTTCATGATGAATGCGCTGATGATGCCCGACGTCAGGATCGCCGTACCGGTGGCCGACAAGAGGTTCAGCGTATAAACAGCGCCTTCCTTGGTCGGGTTGGCGACCACGGGCGGCACCTTCTCGACCAGCTTGTCGAGGCCGCCGATCGGGAAAGCCGGCGCGAACAGGCCGTTGAGAAAGGCCTTGACCGAAGGCAGGCCCCACAGGAACACGCATACCGTCAGGATCAGCCACGGCGTCCAGGCGGCAATCAGCGCTTCCTTGCTGTGCTTCTTCAGCGCCTGAGCAGGCTTGGCCTCATGGGCGCTGGGGTCATGGCCGCGCAGCGAGGGCGAGGTCCAGATCTTCTTGGGCTGCCACACGCGCAGGAAGGCCACCAGACAGATGATGGAAACCACCGCAGCGATGATGTCCACCAGTTCCGGCCCAATGTAGTTGGACACCAGGAACTGAGGAATCGCAAAGCTGACGCCGGCAACGAGAATGGCCGGCCAGATTTCCATCATCCCTTTGCGTCCGGCAAATGCCCAGATCAGCCAGAACGGCACGAGCAGCGAGAAGAAAGGCAGTTGGCGGCCGATCATCGCGGTTACTTCCATCAGGTCGTAGCCGTGCACCTTGGCAAGCGTAATCACCGGCGTACCGAGTGCACCAAAAGCGACAGGCGCGGTATTGGCGATCAGCGACAGGCCCGATGCGGCGAGCGGCGAAAAGCCGAGGCCGATCAGGATGGCTGCAGTCACCGCCACCGGCGTACCGAAGCCGGCAGCCCCTTCGAAGAAGGCACCGAAGCAGAAGGCAATCAGCAGCAGCTGAATGCGTCTGTCCTCGGTAATGCCCGAAAGCGAATCCTTCAGCACGGCGAAGCTGCCATTCTTCTCCGTCAGCTTGTATAGAAAGATGATGTTGAGGACGATCCAACCGATCGGCAGGAGCCCCGTAAGACCACCGAGCAAGGCAGAGCGAGCAGCCATGTCGGCCGGCATGCCGTAGGCGAAGACCGCCACCAGCAATGCGGCAGCCAGGCCCATGCCCGCCGCGATATGGGCCTTGATGTGGAAGAACGCCAGCGCTGCCAGCATCACCACGACCGGAATCGCCGCCAGCAGCGTGGACAATATCCAATTGCCCGTTGGATCGTATATCTGTTGCCAAACCATGATTTTTTACCTCCTCCGTTGATAACGACGCCGCCAACTCCATCGGCAAATGCTTTCGCCTATGACTACGCGGGGTAACCCCGTCTTTTGTACTTCTATTTTTACTAACGCTTTTTTCTGCCTGCCGCCTGGCCCGGCACCTCTTTCAGGCGCGAATCGACGCCATCAAGGTGAGCACCCGCGTAGCGCTGCGCCGCTTCGACGTCGCGCGCCGCGATGGCGGCAAATAATTTCTGGTGTTCGTCCTGGGCGCGTTGCGGCAGATCCGGATAGTCGGCCGGCTCCCAGGTCAGGCGCCGCACTTCGGAAAACTGCGCCGAAACGAAATTGACGACTCGCTGCAGATAGGGATTCTTGGCGGCGGCGGCAATCGCCTCATGGAAGGCATCGTCGGCGGCGGCACCGCTGTCGCCCAGGGCCAGGGCCTTGTCCATTGCGGTGAGACTGGCACGGATGGCCTTGAGATCGGACTCGCTACGGCGCTCGGCGGCCAGTCCGGCAACGGCCACCTCGACGATGCGACGCAGTTCCAGCACCTGCTTCAGCTCGGGCGTGGCTTCAGCCTGCTGCTTGAAGCTCAATACGCGCGGCTGCTTGGCAACGTAGGTACCGGACCCCTGACGCGCCTCGACCATGCCTTCCGCCTTGAGCCGTGCCACGGCTTCGCGGACCACCGAACGACTGACCGCGTAACGCTCCGCCAGGGCATGCTCGGTCGGCAATTTTTCGCCGCCGGGCAGGCTGCCGTCGAGGATGCTGCGCTCCAGTTCGCGATGGATCGTTTCGCTGAGCCGGGGGGTATGGATGCTGCCTTTCATCAAGATCCCTTGGTGTTGTCTCTTATACACATCTGACGCTGCCGACGAAGAGGATAGTGTAG
>CABHOJ010000036.1 GCA_902168195.1 uncultured Methylotenera sp. | reverse complement strand
CCATGGCATCGAGCCCTTCGACCGGAGCCTCCAGTTTGCGCGCACCGAGCCGGTACTGGTAGAACGCCCAGGCCGGACAGATCGCCTGCGCCTTGAGCAAGCCGGTGCCGCCGCGAATCTGCGCTTCGACGGTCAATGGCGGAGCCTGGTGGTCTTCCAGCAGCTGCATGGCAGCCGGTTCAGCCAGTTGGCTGGCCAGCGTCTTGGCAGGTTCGATAGTCGCTTGCAAAGGCGCCAGATCTTTCAGCAATGGACTCGGACGCAACTCGCGCTCACCGTCCTTGTGTGCATAGGAGAACGTGACTTCAGGCGCGGTATGCAATAGTCGCTGCATGATCACGGACGCGAACTCGTGTTGCACCGCGCTATCGGCGTTCGGCACACGCACCGCACGCTGCAGGCTGACCGGCAGCAAGGCATTGGGGTTAGGCAACGGCGGCCAGATATGGTCGTTCATGCCGATGACCCAGAGCGCATCCAGCGGCGTACTGCTGGCCTCCAGCATGCCGAGCACTAACACCTGCGGCTCGCTATCGGCTTCGGGCTGGAAGATGGTGTCGCGACAGATCCGGGCAAGCAGGCTCACCGCCCGCCCCGCATCCATCGGCCCCAGCAGCCCATCAAGTCGGGAGAAAGCCGCCAGCTGGTCCAGCCATTTCTGTCGAGTCTGATGCTCGTGACTATTGAGACTGCGTGTGCCGGGCCATTGCAAGCCTGCCAACAACTGACTGAAGCTGGCAGCCCAGGCTGAGGCCGTCTGACGTCGCGGCCATGCAGCCGTCGACTCGAGCAATGCCGACAGGTCAGCTACCAGCCTTGCCAATGGCCAGCCGTTGAGTTGGGCTTTCTGGGCGAGCCGCAGCACCTGTTCCACCTGAATGGTAGCCGGCAATTTGCTGCGCATGCGGGCATCGAGCCTTGCCCGTGCATCGGCTTCATGGTCGCTGGACCAGTAACCGTCTCGCAACAACCAGCTCAAGTCCTGCTGTGGGCATTGATAACGCTGCACCGAGAGTCTCAGGAGGGCCAGCGCGGTGCGCACCAGCGGATACTCGGCTAATGGTACCCCTAGGGAAAAATCGTAGTCGCGCGGCGACTGGGCATGGGACGGGTGGAGGGTATATGGATGCAGGGTATCGTCGAGCAAGGCTGCGATGCGGCTTCTGTGTTTGGCCAGCTCGGGCACCACGATCGCCAACCTGGCTGACGGGTCGCGGTCGAGTTGCGCCCGGGCCCACGCCACCGCGGCGCGGCATTCGGTCTCTGCGTCGTCATAGGCTACTTGCGCGCTGGCAGCGGCGGCCTCCAGTCCGGTCGACCAGGTGTGCAAGACGGCACCTGCGGCTGTCAGGGCGTCGAACAAACGCCGTTGTTGCGGACTGATGCGGTCGAAGCCGGCAAGGTGGATCTCTTGCGGGATAAAAGCTTTTGCCGCAGGAAGATGGGCGATCTGCCAATCGAGATGGCGCGCCGGTTCCAGCCAGCCGGATCGTTTGCAACGTTGACGGAAGAATTCGCGCCAGCGCAGGAATTGCCGCGTCTCCTCCGTGTGCTGCTGATCGCCTAGCACGATGTCCCATTCCAGCTGCAGGCGGTTGGCCTCGATGGCGGCAGTCGCCATGCCCGCCTGATCGAACAAGGCGCCCAGCGTCTCCTGCTGTAAGGCCTCGGCGATGGCCTGTTCCCAGAGGATGCGTTCCTGCAGCGGATCCAGTACGCCCTTGGGGGCAAGCTCCACCGGTATCGCTCCGCTCAGCAGGGCCTGCTCGATCAGGCTATCCAGCCATTGTTGCAGGGTATGTACCTGCAACGGTTGCCAGACAACATCAGGCTTCGCTGATTCTCCCCCATGCTCTCGCGCATGCTCCCGTGCATGGGCGAACCTGAGGCTCTGCGCGAGACGGGCCGTGGAACAGAGGATGAGGGGCGATGGATCCATGCTGGCATTTTAACTGTGAATATCACTCAATGAATGCGTGACATGCCGGCCGATCGATTTTGGCTGGCAAGGCGACTGCGCTACCATGTGCGCTTCAAGGATACTCACCCCATGGCCGACCAGAAGAATTACATCACCCCCGAAGGCTTCGCCACACTCGAAGCGGAATTCCACCAGTTACTAAAGGTGGAACGCCCGGAAGTGGTCAGGACCGTGGCCTGGGCCGCGAGCAATGGCGATCGTTCCGAGAACGGGGATTACATCTACGGCAAGAAACGGCTGCGGCAGATCGACTCGCGCCTGCGCTTCCTCATGAAACGCATGGATCATGCGGAGGTGGTCGACCCGAAGTCGCAAGCAGGCCTAGAGCGCGTGTTCTTCGGTGCCTGGGTCACGCTGTACTCACTGGACAGGGATACGGAGCATCGCTACCGCATCGTCGGTCAGGATGAATTGGAACCGAGCAAAGGCTATATCAGCTGGGTGTCGCCTTTGGCCAAAGCCATGCTCGGCAAGCAAGTGGGCGATGTCGTGCGCGTGCAGGCGCCCGTCGGCGAAGAGGAATACGAGATCATCGATGTCAACTATCAGGCGCCTGAGAACTAATCTGGGGTTTGTGCTATCTTAAATTCCATGAAAAAGTGCATTTGCCTCTTCCTGATGCTATGGCTGCCGGTATTCACCGGCTCGGCATGGGCCATGAGCACGCAAATGCAACTGGAGCGACTGCAGGACACGATAGCGCAGACCGCGACGATGGCATCGAGCGAACATCCGTGTCACGAGACGCAAGCCGACGCAAACACGGTAGACCAAGTCGATCGAAGCATGCCCTCCGGTGATAAGCCTTCGCACGGCAAGCATTGCAACGGTCATGACTGCTTTGCCTGCGGCGTATGCATCTATGCCACGAGTTATACCGCCCCCACGCAGCAAGATATCTACACCCCTTCCCTTTCTCATGCGAATCCTGAGCAAGCTCAGACAGTATTCGCTTCCCAGGGTTATCCACCCGCATTGAAACCACCGATCTCCGCCTGAACCCGTTTCACCGGTTCAACTCATCTCTCGGAGGTTTTATGTACACACGATTACTGGCTTGGCTAGCGCTGCTCGCCTTGCCAATCCATGCGCAGGCAGCGGCACTCATGGGTTTCGCCGACAGCACCATGCTTATGGGCGAGTGGGGCGCGGACTACAGCGAAGTCATGCTCAACTATTCCCCCAGGATCGGCCATGCCCTTGGCGTCGAAGCCATGCATATGCGGGACAAGGACGGCATGCGCAGCGACATCGCGACGCTGAACTACACCGGCCTGCTCAAACGCTGGAACCTGCCGCGCGGGCAAGCCAACTTCTGGTTCACGGGCGGTCTCGGCGAATCCTACAGCGGTGGGGAGCAAGGTTTCGCCTACACCCCCAGCCTGCAGTTCGACTATGAGACGACCCGCCTCTACTTCCTGGCCAAGGCCCGGATGGTGCGGGCGCCGGGCATGAACTTCGATTCGGCCTCGGTGCAGGGTGGTTTCTCCTTCTACGAGGCGGATTACGAGAAGACACAGCCTTGGTTCGTCATGGAGGTCCGCAGTATGCGCAATATGGACCCTGGCTTGCAGGTCACGCCCGCCCTGCGGCTCATCAACAAGGACTATTTCCTGGAACTGGGTCTCACCAACCCCTGGGACGAAGGTGTGCGCATGCCGCGCGTCAACTTCATGTTCGTATTCTAGAATCCACATTTAAGGACTTAAATCATGAAAAAGATCACCGTTTTATTCATCGCTACCCTCTTCTCTGCCGGCGTGTTCTCCAGCAGCGCATTTGCCACCTCGAGCATCAAGGCCAAGGTCAATGGCATGGTGTGCGCGTTCTGCGCCAAAGGCATCGAAAAGAAACTCAAGGCCTTGCCGCAGACGCAGGCTGTGTTCGTCGACCTCAAGGCGCAGATCGTCGCGCTGGAGTTGAAGGATGGCCAGACCGTCGCGATCGAGGAATTCAAGCAGATCATCAAGGACGCAGGCTATGAGGTCTCGGATGCCCAGGTAGTGAACCAGTCGGCGCAAGAGATCAAGGCAGGTGTGGCAGAATGACCGCCGACGATCCGATGACCGTGGACGAGACGCTGAACACGAGCAAGCGTCTCAGCGCCCTGTCCTTGTTCACCAGTTTTTCCACGCTGATCTGTTGCGCCCTGCCGGCGTTGCTCGTTGCGCTCGGCGCGGGTGCGGTGCTGTCGACACTGGTCAGCCACGTACCGCAATTGGTCTGGATCAGCGAGCACAAGCCGGAAGTGTTCGGCCTGGCCGGTGCCATGCTGCTGATCGCGGGTTATTTCCAGTGGCGCGCACGTCACGCGCCTTGCCCCGCCGACCCGCAACTGGCCGCGGTCTGCAAACAGGTCCGCAGGAATGCCAAATGGGTCTACTGGATTTCCGTTGGGATCTACGCGGTGGGCGCGTGGTTCGCTTTCGTGGCGCCGTTATTGCTCTAGCGGTAATTGCTTTAGCGGTATTCGTTTAAACTGGAAGGATGGTCGGGCTGGGCAACGCACAACGCTGGGATATCTTCTGTCGCATCATCGATAATTACGGTGATATCGGCGTGTGCTGGCGCCTGGCCCGACAACTCCAGCAGGAGTACGGGATGCACGTGCGACTGTGGATCGACGATCTGCAAGTCGCGCAACGGCTCATCCCCGCCATCCAGCCTGAACTGCCCAGCCAATTCGTCGATCAGGTCGAGATCAGCCTGTGGGAGGCCTGCTTTCCGGAGACGGTACCGGCCGATGTCGTCATCGAAGCGTTCGCTTGCGATATCCCGCAGACCTACCTTGAGGCCATGGCCGACAGTAAGCCGGTGTGGCTCAACCTCGAATACCTCTCGGCAGAATCCTGGGTCAGGGATTTTCATCTGAAGCCCTCGCCCCATGCCCGGCTCCCCTTGATCAAGTATTTCTATTTCCCGGGATTCGCTGCAGAGACAGGCGGTCTCTTGCGCGAGCAGGGCCTGATGGCAGCGCGCCAAGCGTTCCAGGGATCGGCCGAGCTACAGGCCGCCTTCTGCAAGAAGCTCGGGATCGCCGAACTCGGGACCAAGGTCTCATTGTTCTGTTACCCGCACGCGGCGATCGCCGCGCTCCTGGATGACATGGCGACATCGTCCAGTCCTGTGCACTGCTTGGTCAGCGATCCAAAGCTGGCATTGCTTGCGGAAGACTGGCTGGGACGATCCCTGGCCGTAGGCGAAGTCGCGACGCAAGGCCAACTCAGCCTGCAGCGACTGTCCTTCCTCAGTCAGCAGGATTACGATCGTTTGTTATGGCTCTGTGCGTTGAACTTCGTGCGTGGCGAAGATAGCTGGTTGAGAGCCATCTGGGCCGCCAGGCCCTTCGTCTGGCAGCCTTACCGGCAAGAGGAAGACACCCACCTCGCCAAGCTGGAAGCGTTCCTCGATGTCTATACCGCCTCTCTGGGCGATGAAGCAAGGCAAGCCATTTCGGACATCCATCGTACCTGGGCCGAAGGCCACTGGCGCGCCGGGGATATCGATGTCGTGCGCGAGCGCTCGGGTGCATTGCAGACCCACGCGACGCATGCATGCCAGCAACTTGCCAGCCAGCCAGACCTCGTGGCTAAGCTTGTGATTTTCTGCAAGAATCTTTTTTGATCTTCAGGTATAATTCGCGACTTTTTACCGCTAACCCATTCAAGTAGCACCATTAATTCAGAGATCGCCAAGATATGAAAACAGCTCAGGAACTCCGCGTAGGTAACGTGTTTATGGTCGGTAACGACCCGATGGTCGTACTCAAAGCTGAGTACAGCAAATCCGGCCGTAACTCCTCCGTCGTCAAGATGAAATTCAAGAACCTCTTGACCGAATCCCCTAGCGAAGCGGTCTACAAGGCTGACGACAAGTTCGACGTCGTCGTGCTGGAAAAGAAGGATGTGACCTACTCCTATTTCGCAGACCCGATGTACGTATTCATGGATGCCGAGTACAACCAGTACGAAGTCGAAGCGGAAACCATGGAAGATGCGCTGAAGTTCCTGCAAGACGGTATGGAATGTGAAGTGGTGTTCTACAACGGCAAGCCGATCTCTGTCGAACTGCCGAATTCCCTGGTACGCGAGATCATCTACACCGAACCAGCCGTCAAGGGCGATACCTCCGGCAAGGTCATGAAGACTGCCAAGATCAATACCGGCTTTGAACTGCCAGTCCCGCTGTTCTGCGAGATCGGCGACAAGATCGAAATCGATACCCGTACGCTGGAATACAAGAACCGCGTTAAGTAATTGATTCAATATGCATAAATAAAGGGGCGAAAGCCCCTTTTTTATTGCCCACGATCATTGCCGAACGACGTGTAATCCGTTTACACTGGACCTACACGCTGGCTCGATGGTATTCAACGATGTTCGAGGGCTTACACCGCGAAACATTCCACCCGGGGGATGTCATCTTCAACGAAGGCGAAGATGGCGACCGCGCCTACCTGATCGAATCGGGTTGCGTCGAGATCTGCGTGGGTAATGGGGCCCGTCAGCGCCGCGTCAGCCTGCTCGGCAACGGCGAACTGATCGGCGAAGTCGCGTTGATCGATCACCAGAAGCGCACCGCCACCGTTCGCGCCATCACCGATACCACCGTCGTCGCCATCGAGCGCAGCATGGTCGACGAATTGCTGGAAAAATCCGACCCTGTCATCCGCCATCTGCTGCGCGTGGTGCTCGAACGCTTCCGCACCACACAGCGCAGCCTGTCGCCCCGAGTGCTCGACGACCTCTCTCTCATGCTCGAATACCCACGGCATAGCGACGATCTGCAACTGACCGCCGCTTACGATCTGGCACTCGCACAGGACATCGCGCACGCGCTACAGACCAGCCAGTTCGAGATGCATTATCAGCCGATCTGCCGTCTCGACGACGGCGAGATCGTCGGCTACGAGGCGCTGATCCGCTGGAACCACCCTCGCGAAGGCGCCATGGCCCCGCTCGATTTCCTTTGGGTCGCCGAACGCACGGGCCAGGTCAGGGATATCGGATTATGGACGCTGGAACGTGCATGCCGCGACTGGCCTGCGTTGAAATCACAATTGCAATGCGACGCACCCTTCATTAGCGTCAATCTATCGGCCAGCCAGTTGACCGGCAACAGTCTGGTCGATGATGTGAAAGGCATCCTGCAGCGCCAGAAGATGCCGCCGACCGAGTTGAAGCTCGAACTCACCGAGAACATCATCATCGGCCGACCAGAGATCGCCTCGCAGATCCTCAACAGCCTGATCGGCCTTGGCGGCAGCCTGGCTCTGGATGACTTTGGCACGGCGTATTCGGGACTCGACTACCTGCAACGCTTCCCCATCGCCACCATGAAGATCGATCGCTTGTTCATCAGCCAGGTGCTGACCAGTGCACAGAACGAGGAAATCGTCAGCTCATCGGTGCAGTTGGCCCATTCATTGGGGATGGATGTCGTGGCGGAGGGGGTCGAGAATGAAGCCGTACGGCAGAAACTACGCGATCTGAATTGCAACTACGGACAAGGCTGGCTGTTCGGCAAACCGACCTCGCTCGAGGTCGCCCAGCATCACTGAATCACTTACGCGCTATCATTTGTTCGCCGAGCGCACGATACGTGCCTTCTCGCGCTCCCAGTCTTTCTGCTTCTCTGATTCGCGCTTGTCGTATTGCTTCTTGCCCTTCGCCAGACCGATCTGCACTTTGACGCGTCCGCGTGTGTAGTGCATATCGAGCGGCACCAGCGTATACCCGGCACGTTCGACCTTGCCGATGAGCTTGGCGATCTCTTCGGAGTGCAGCAAGAGCTTGCGCGTGCGGATAGCATCCGGGCGGATATGGGTGGAGGCTGAGCCGAGCGGCGTCACATGGCAACCGATCAGGTAGATCTCGCCACGCTGGATGATGACATAGGCTTCCTTGATGTTGACGCGATTGTCGCGGATAGCTTTCACCTCCCAGCCTTCGAGCACGATACCTGCTTCGTATTTTTCCTCGATGAAATAGTCGTGGAAGGCTTTTTTGTTCTGGGCGATGCTCATGAGCGGATGGATATGACTTAAAATTGCATTTTACCCTAGTTAGTTCGGTCTAATAGACAAGGTCACATGGCGCAGGTCGAGAAAACGGTACTCGTCGCACACTCCGCAGCAAAAATGTACGATCTGGTAGATGCAGTGGAACGCTACCCGGAATTCCTGCCGTGGTGTGGCGGGATCGACCTCATCGAGCGCAGCGAGACGGTCACGGTGGCCACCTTGCATATCGCCTATCACGGCATCAAGCAGAATTTCACGACGGAGAACCATAAGGTCTACCCCAGCCTCATGGATATCAAGCTCCGGGACGGCCCGTTTCGCCATCTGGAGGGGGTCTGGAAATTCATCGCGCTAGGCGAGGACGCCTGCAAGATCGAATTCCGGCTGAACTACGAATTTTCAAACGGCTTCCTGGAGCGGCTCATCGCTCCGGTGTTCAGCCACATCGCCAACACCTTTGTCGATGCGTTCGTAGAACGCGCAGACAAGGTCTATTGAATCATTGCGCCGAAAGGCATGACGACATGCAGAACGAGATCATGGTGGAAGTCGCTTACGCGCTTCCCAAAGAACAGTTGATCATTCCGGTGAGAGTGCCGGCAGGGACGACCGCAGAAGATGCCATCAAGCTCTCAGGCATCCTGCAGAAATTCCCGGAGATCGATCTTTCGGCCAATAAATTTGGGATCTTCGGAAAATTGACCAAGCCGGATACCGTGTTGCGGGAGCTGGATCGCGTCGAGATTTATAGACCCCTGATCGCCGATCCAAAAGAAGTGCGTCGTCAGCGCGCCGCAGAGGGCAAAGTCATGAAAAAGGGCGGCGGCGATGCCACCCAGGAGGCGGAAGGCTAAGCCCTACTTGCAGTACTTCTCGACTTCCTGCCTGGCCTTTTCCTTCTCTTTGGCGATCGCAGCCTGATCGAGGTCCTCACGTTCGCCCTTTTCGTTCATTCGGTAAACCGGACCATCGTTGAGGACATTGAGGTTGGTCTTGGCATTCTGGCAGTTCTGCTTCTTGAGGATGTCTTCTGCTTCCTTCACCTTCTCAGGCGTCACGTCCTCCGGCTTGACGGCTGCCGTATCACCACCCTCGCCTGTGGCTTTGGCTTTAGTGGCGGCTGGCTTGGCCACTGGCGCCGGGGCTGGGGCACGGCCGCTCTTCAGTGATTCAGTCTGCACATTGGCGGGCGGCGGAATATCCGAGTAACGGATCACCCCGTTAGCATCTTTCCATTTGTAGATCTCGGCCTTGGCGGTCAGCGAAAGCATCGAGCCACCCAGCGTTGCGCCTAGACAGATGGCAGCGAGTAAAGGCTTGTTCATCCAGCTTCCTTCAATGCGATTGATTCAATCTAGCTAACAATAAGCGGCTAAATGCATGCCGTCAATAACACGCCAACTATTTAGGCTGCGTATCGGTTGAGATGGCAGGCTGCAGATTTACCGGAATGCGCTAACCCGGTATAATTGCCTTTTGCCGGAAAAATCTCTATGCGTCTGTTGCAAAAAGCGCTCACCTTTGACGATGTCCTACTGGTTCCTGCGCACTCCACCGTACTCCCACGCGAAGTCAGTCTAGCCACTCAACTCACCCGCTCCATCCGTCTGAATATCCCGCTGGTCTCGGCCGCGATGGATACCGTGACAGAAGCGCCGCTGGCGATCGCCTTGGCACAAGAAGGCGGCATGGGCATCATCCACAAGAACATGACCGCGGCTGCGCAAGCCAGCCATGTCTCGCGTGTGAAGCGATTCGAATCCGGCGTAGTGCATGACCCGGTGATCATCCAGCCGCACATGACGGTACGCGATGTCATTACCCTGACCCGCCAGCACAAGATCTCTGGCCTGCCCGTCGTCGAAGGCAACAAGGTCGTCGGCATCGTCACTAACCGCGACCTGCGTTTCGAGACCAATCTCGATCAATCCATCTCCAACATCATGACGCCACGTGACCGGCTCGTCACGGTACGCGAAGGCGCCAGCCGCGAAGAAGTCGTGCAACTCCTGCACAAGCACCGCCTCGAGCGCGTGCTGGTGATCAACGACGATTTCGAGCTCAAGGGCCTGATCACCGTCAAGGATATCCAGAAATCGAGTGATCACCCGCTAGCCTGCAAGGATGAAAAGGGCCGCCTGCGAGTCGGTGCGGCCGTCGGCGTGGGCGAAGGTACCGAAGAACGCGTTGCGGCACTGGCAGAAGCCGGTGTCGACGTCATCGTCGTCGATACCGCGCACGGCCATTCCCAGGGCGTGCTAGACCGCGTCACGTGGGTCAAGAAGCACTTCCCGGAAGTGCAGGTCATCGGCGGCAATATCGCCACCGCAGCGGCAGCCAAGGCGTTGGTCGATGCAGGCGCAGACGGCGTCAAGGTCGGTATCGGCCCCGGCTCCATCTGTACCACCCGCATCGTGGCCGGTGTCGGCGTACCGCAGATCAGTGCAGTGTCCAACGTCGAGGAAGCGCTACGCGGCTCTGGCGTACCGTTCATCGCTGACGGCGGTATCCGCTATTCCGGCGACATCTCGAAAGCGATCGCTGCCGGCGCCTACTCCGTGATGCTGGGCGGCATGTTCGCCGGCACCGAGGAAGCGCCGGGCGAGATCGAGCTGTTCCAGGGCCGTTCCTACAAGTCTTACCGCGGCATGGGTTCCATCGGCGCGATGGAAAAAGGCTCCAGCGACCGTTACTTCCAGGACAACAACGGTAACGCCGACAAGCTGGTACCGGAAGGTATCGAAGGTCGCGTACCTTACAAGGGCAGCGTGCTGGCCGTGATCCACCAGCTGATGGGTGGCCTACGCGCCTCCATGGGTTATGTGGGTTGCAGCACCATCGAGGAGATGCGCACCAAGGCCGAGTTCGTACAGATCACGTCAGCCGGCATGCGTGAATCCCATGTACATGACGTGCAGATCACTAAAGAAGCACCCAACTATCATATCGACTAACTTTTAACACTCAGGGCACAGCGCATCGGGACCGATCGTTCCTGGCACTGTGCCCTCTGCGTTTAATCACAGCAGACACCATGACCCAAAAGATCCTGATCCTCGATTTCGGTTCCCAGTACACACAACTCATCGCCAGGCGCATACGTGAGGCGAATGTCTATTGCGAACTGCACTCCTGGGATGTCGACGAAGCCTTCATCAAGGATTTCAAGCCTGCCGGCATCATCCTCTCCGGCGGTCCCAATTCGGTCTACGAGCAAGAGACGCCCAAGGCGCATGACATCGTGTTCAAGCTGGGCGTGCCGGTCCTGGGGATCTGCTATGGCATGCAAACCATGGCTTCCCAGCTTGGCGGCAAGGTCGAGAACGCGGCCAAACGCGAATTCGGTTATGCCGAGATCCGTGCACGTGGGCATTCGAGATTGTTCCTCGATATCCAGGATCGCGCCAACGACGAAGGCCATGGCCTGATGGACGTCTGGATGAGTCACGGTGACAAGGTCACCGAACTCCCGGCAGGCTTCAGTATCATCGCCAGCAATGCGTCGACGCCTATCGCGGGCATGGCGGATGAGAAGCGCGGTTTCTATGCCGTGCAGTTCCACCCGGAAGTGACCCATACCAAGCAAGGCAAGGCGATCCTGAGCCGATTCGTGCACGAGATCTGTGGCTGCGGTCGCGATTGGAACATGCCGGATTACGTCGAGACCGCAGTCAAGCGTATCCGTGACGAAGTCGGCTCCGACCAGGTCATCCTTGGCTTGTCCGGCGGCGTGGACTCCTCGGTCGCGGCCGCCCTGATCCATCGTGCGATCGGCGACCAGCTGACCTGCGTCTTTGTCGACAACGGCCTGCTGCGTCTCAACGAAGCCGAACAAGTGATGCAGACCTTCGCCAAGAACCTTGGCGTCAAGGTCATCCATGTCGATGCCAGCGACAAATTCCTGGGCGACCTCGCGGGCGTCAGTGACCCAGAGGCCAAGCGCAAGATCATCGGCCGTGAATTCGTCGAGGTGTTTCAGCAGGAGTCCGCCAAGCTGCCGCAAGCCAAATGGCTGGCGCAAGGCACCATTTACCCGGATGTCATCGAATCCGCCGGCGCCAAGACCAAGAAGGCCCATACCATCAAGAGCCATCACAACGTCGGTGGCTTGCCTGATACGCTGAAGCTGAAATTGCTGGAGCCTCTGCGCGAACTGTTCAAGGACGAAGTGCGCGAACTCGGCGTAGCTCTCGGTTTACCGCACGATATGGTCTACCGTCATCCCTTCCCGGGGCCTGGTCTAGGTGTACGCATCCTCGGCGAGGT
>CABHOJ010000035.1 GCA_902168195.1 uncultured Methylotenera sp. | reverse complement strand
CAGCGTCAGATGTGTATAAGAGACAGCCTATTCCTGGCACTGCCCCGGCCACTCCGGCGGCGTGGCTTTCCTCAAATCCCCTGTCGGCCAGATGTTCCACCAGTTCTTCGGTGAGAACATGCTGCGTGCCGACGTCTGCAACGCAGTGGACGAACTCGGCCAGCTGCTCGACCATACCGGCCCGGTGGCCGCTTCGGAACGCAATGCTGCACGCATCTTCAATTGCGACCACCTGTTCTTCGTCACCAACGGCACCTCGACCTCCAACAAGATCGTCTGGAATTCGACCGTCGCGCCAGGCGATGTGGTGGTGGTCGACCGTAACTGCCATAAGTCGGTACTGCACTCCATCATCATGACCGGCGCGATCCCGGTGTTCCTGATGCCGACCCGCAACCATTTCGGCATCATCGGACCGATCCCCAAGGAAGAATTCGCCTGGGAGAACATCCAGAAGAAGATCGAGCGCAACCCTTTCGCCACCGACAAGAACGCCAAGCCGCGTGTGCTGACCATCACCCAATCGACCTATGACGGCGTGCTCTACAACGTGGAAGAGATCAAGGAGATGCTGGACGGCAAGATCGATACCCTGCATTTCGACGAAGCCTGGCTGCCGCACGCGACCTTCCACGACTTCTATGGCGATTACCATGCCATCGGCGCCGACCGTCCGCGCTGCAAGGAATCGATGATCTTCTCGACGCAATCCACACACAAGCTGCTGGCCGGCCTGAGCCAGGCCTCGCAGATCCTGGTGCAGGACGCGCAGGACATCCAGCTCGACCGTGACGTGTTCAACGAGTCCTACCTCATGCACACCTCGACCAGTCCGCAGTATTCCATCATCGCCTCGTGCGACGTGGCTGCCGCCATGATGGAAGCCCCCGGCGGCACCGCACTGGTCGAAGAATCGTTGAAGGAAGCCCTGGATTTCCGCCGCGCCATGCGCAAGGTGGATGAAGAATGGGGCACCGACTGGTGGTTCAAGGTCTGGGGGCCGGACGATCTCTCCGAAGAGGGCATCGAAGAACGCGAAGCCTGGATGCTGAAGGCCGGCGAACGCTGGCATGGCTTTGGCAACCTCGCGCCCGGCTTCAACATGCTGGACCCGATCAAGGCCACCATCATCACCCCAGGACTGGATGTCGATGGCGACTTCTCCGACGATTGCGGCATCCCTGCGGCCATCGTCACCAAGTACCTGGCCGAGCACGGGGTCATTGTCGAGAAGACCGGTCTCTACTCGTTCTTCATCATGTTCACCATCGGCATCACCAAGGGCCGCTGGAACACCATGGTCGCCGCCTTGCAGCAGTTCAAGGACGACTACGACAAGAACCAGCCGCTTTGGAAGGTATTGCCGGAATTCGTCGCCAAGCAGCCGCGCTACGAGCGCATCGGCCTCAAGGATCTCTGTACGCAGATCCACGAAGTCTACAAGGCCAATGACGTGGCGCGCCTGACGACAGAGATGTACCTGTCGGATATGGTCCCTGCCATGAAACCGACCGATGCGTTCGCCAAGATGGCGCATCGCAACATCGACCGCGTACAGATCGACGAACTGGAAGACCGCATCACCGCCGTACTGTTGACCCCTTACCCGCCGGGCATCCCCTTGCTGATCCCGGGTGAGCGGTTCAACAAGATCATCGTCAATTACCTGCGGTTCGCGCGTGATTTCAACGAGCGTTTCCCGGGCTTCGAGACCGATGTGCACGGGCTGGTGAAAGAAGTGGTTGACGGCAAGTCGCGTTACTTCGTGGACTGCGTGGCCCAGTAACGCTGGGCCAGCGAAGCAGGCCTGAGGTTAATCAGGCCCGCTGATAGGTGACGTAGCTGAAAGGTAGCCCTTTGACGCTGGTATGGCGTTCACGCGAGACCTCCCGCCACTGCCGAGAGTCCCACTGCGGGAAATGCGCATCACCTTCGACCGCCTCATGTACTTCGGTGATGTGCAAGGTATCGGCAAGCTTCAGGCCATCCTGATAGAGTTCGGCGCCACCGATCAGGAAGATCTCCGGATCCTCGCCCGCCAGGGCGATCGCGCCTTCCAGTGAGTGGGCGATCAAGGCCCCTTCGACCGCATAGTCCGGATTGCGCGTGACGATCACCGTGGTGCGATCCGGCAACAGGCGGTTCAAGGACTCGTAGGTTTTACGGCCCATGATAATATGATGGCCGGTCGTCAATGCACGAAAACGTTTCAGATCTTCCGGCAAGTGCCAAGGCAAGGTGTTATCCAGACCGATGACACCGTTCTGCGCAACAGCGGCGATAAGGGAGAGTTTAGACATGCCCCACATTATACTGACGCCAAGGGATTAGCGGCTTGCAGATTGTCTACCCGAAATCATTCCTGAAGTTACTGCTCATCGGCTTCGCACTCGCGATGCTGCCGTTGCTGTTCGCCTTCGGTAACGCCGCGGTCTATCTCGACCGGCTGGCCGACAAGAGCCGCGACACCGTCACGCAAGCGACGCAGACGACCCGCTCCAGCCGTTTGCTGGTCGAGCAGATCACCCTCATGGAGCGCAGTGCGCGTCAGTATTTCGTACTCAACGATGTGCTGCTGCTCGAGAACTACAACACCGCGCACGAGAAATTCACGGCTGCACTCAACGAGCTGCATGCCATGCCGATGACCAAGAGCCAGCGTGACGTACTGAGCAGCCTCGCCAAGCGCGAACGCGTCCTCTACGACCAGATCACGGCCTCGGTGCCCGAATCGCGCTCCACCCACTCCCCGCAGGAGATCATCGGCGGATTCATCAGCCTCTCAGGCGAAGCCGAGAACCTGCTATCCGAGAACAACCGCATCATCGACCGCGAATCGGCGGTGCTGGCGGAGACCGCAGCACGTACCCAGAAGATGCTGCTCTGGCAGACGCTGACGCTGGTCCCCGTGGCCTTTCTCGTCGCGATCGCCATCACTTTCCTGGTAGCCCAACCCATCAAGCGCATGGACATCGCCATCCGGCGGCTGGGGGAAGGCAATTACGCCGAACCCATCAGCATCGATGGACCGGGCGACCTGCGCACGCTAGGCGAACGTCTCGACTGGCTGCGCTCCCAGCTCAATGCCGTCGATAAGCAGAAACAGCTTTTCCTGCGTCATGTCTCGCATGAATTGAAGACGCCGCTCACCGCCATCCGCGAGGGCAGCGAGTTATTGAGCGACGAAGTGGGCGGCTCGCTCAACCAGCAACAGAAGGAGATCGCGGGCATTCTTCGCGAGAGTAGTCTCAGATTGCAAAAGATGATCGAGAACTTGTTGAGCTACAGTGCGGTCCAGTTTCAAAAGCCCCAATTGAAAGTCGAACGGATCCAGATCGACAACCTGATCAACGATATCCTCGGTAACTATGCC
>CABHOJ010000034.1 GCA_902168195.1 uncultured Methylotenera sp. | reverse complement strand
CGGCCCAGGCCAGTAGAACCCGGGGGCAGCCTTGCCGCGTCATCAAACACGTTTCCAGACCCAAATACCGTGGAAACCGCTACCTTTCTCGATCTGGCATGAGGCACTCTGGCAGTTCCTCAGCGCCGCCTGCATCTTTTTCGGCCTCTGGTATATCGGCTGGCGATGGGCGTTTTCGATCAATTGGGACGCGTGGTGGTTTGCCCTACCCCTGATCATCGCCGAAACCGGTGCCTTCGTCGGCCTGGTGCTGTTCACCTACAATCTCTGGACCGCACAATCGCCCCAACGTCCCCCCTTGCCGGTCACCACACGTGATTGCGGCGACGACCCTGATACGCCCGAGCGCCCGTTATCGGTCGATGTGTTCTTCGCCACTTATAGCGAGGATCCCGAGCTCGTCCGCCAGGGTATCAAGGCAGCGAGCAAGCTGCGCTATCCGTACCCGATCGACATCCAGGTTCACGTGCTCGACGACGGCAAGCGCCCCGCCATGGCGCAAGTCGCAAAAGAAGAGAATGCCAACTACATCTCTCGGTCGGACAATGTGGGCTTCAAGGCCGGCAATCTGCGCAATGCGATGACGATGACATCAGGCGATCTCATTCTTATCTGCGACGCTGATATGATTCCCTTTCCGACCTTCCTCGAAGAAACCTTGGGATATTTCAGGGATCCCAAGATGGCCTGGGTGCAGACGCCACAGTGGTTCTATGACGTCCCGCCCGGCATTCCGCTTCCGGCACAGCTTGGTCGCTGGCTGGGAAAACCCGGCACATGGCTGGGCCGGGTCGTTGAGCGCGTCATCGGGCCGGTGCAACTCGGCGAAGACCCGTTTGCCAATGATCCGCAGCTCTTCTTCGACGTGATCCTACGCCGTCGCAATTGGGCCAATGCGAGCTTTTGCTGCGGCGCCGGCTCCATTCATCGGCGCGAGGCAGTGATGGAAGCCGCCCTGCGCCAATGGTCGGATGCGATCGAAGCGGGGGCCGGACGTGACGAAAACGCCGCGCGACGCCTCACCGGCGAGGCAACGATTTCAGCCCCCCTAAAGCAGGCCATCCGCTGGCAGGGTGCGCTTGAACAGGAATTCCAGCCCTACAAGTTCCACGTATCGGAAGACATCTACACGTCCATCTCGCTGCATGCTGACCGCGAGCGCGGGTGGAAATCAGTGCTCCATCCCGTCGTCCAGGCGCGCATGCTCTCGCCAAACGATCTCCTGAGCTGGACGGTGCAGCGCTTCAAATATGCCGGCGGCACGCTCGACATATTCGTCAACGACAGCCCGTTCTTCAAACGGGGTCTGACCATCCAGCAAAAGCTGATGTACGCGGCGACGTTCTATTCCTATCTCTCGCCGATCTGGAACGTGATCTTTCTGGTCTCGCCAATTCTGTTCCTCTTTTCCGGCATAGCGCCGCTCGCCGGCTACACGCTGGAGTTCTTCATCCACATTAGTCCCTTCCTGCTGCTCAACGAGCTGTCCAAGCTCGTCGCCGCCTGGGGCAATGCGAATGGACAGGGTCGCGCCTGGTATCTCGCCACCTTTCCGCTCAACCTGCAGGCGCTATGGTCCGTCATGCGCGGCAAGAAGATATCCTTCCCGGTCACGCCCAAGGACCGGCAGGTGGGCACCTATGGCCGGCTGGTCCGCTGGCAGATCGCAGTGGTCGTCCTGACCATGAGCGGTCTTGCATGGGGCTGGACCGCCTATGGCCTGGGCCAAAACGGCTACACGCTTGGCGCCATGATCGCGAATACGCTCTGGGGGCTTAGCAATACCCTTTCCATGCTGCCCATCATTCGCGCGGCCTTCTGGCAACCCGACGCGGAATTCGAAGCAGACATCGTCGCCGGTACGATGCGAACAGAACAGACATGATCGAGAACAGGTGAGGCCCCATGGGTTTTAGACAAGGGCTATTGAGGGCCCGTGGACAGATTGCTTTCCTTGTGGCGCTCGTCTGCTCCACCGGCATCATCATCTATCTGGAGGTGCTTGATGCGGAAGGCCGTATCCGGGATCAGGTAACCGCTTCTCTGGCCACAAGCGGCGAGAACGCGCTATCGCCTGATCTGAAGAGGATCGCCGAAACGACGGTGGACAGGGCCCGCCAGGATTTTGCGCTCGACCCGCAAGCTGCGGCCAATCGTGCTGCCGTCCTGAACGGCACAGTTCTGGGAATTGCCCAAGGGGTTGGATCGGCCGCTCAGCACCGCCTTGATGCGGAGAAGGTGCTTGATCTGCTTGAGAGCGAGCCCCGTGAACAGACGGATGCCCTTGCGCCTGCCCTGGCATTGCTGGCAGCCGCTATCCCCGATTACGAGCCAAGGGTTTCAGCGCTATTGGCCCGCGAATAGCTTCGTCAGCGTCAATCGGTTGACCCCGGCTTCGGACGAATAACTTACATCGTCCATAGTCATCTGAATGAGGGCCATGCCCATTCCGCCTTCGGGAAGGTCCTGGAGATTTTCGGGGTCGAACTCGAAGGGGGATCCCGGCTTCACAGCGGCGACACCCTCAGGCATGGGCGGCGCCTGGTCCAGAATGTCGATCACCACACGGTCGGTCCTGAGGCCGACCTTGATCTCGACCGACGACCCGCGCTGTCCGTGATACCCGTGTTTGATCACATTGTTTACTGCCTCGACGACGCTCAATTCCACGTCGTTCAGCATGGTCTCATCCAATCTGTCCGAACAGAGTGCCCGGACCGCCTTGGCGACGAGTTCGACGCTTTCAAGGTCGCTGTCTATCTGCAGGCTGAGAGCGGTGCTCATGATCGTTAGGCCAGCATGCTGTCGACAGCCGCTTGCGGCGTGTCATGCATAGAAAAGACCCGATCCATGCGGGTCAGTGTAAACAGCCTGCGCACTGCCGAATTGGCGCCGGCGATCGCAAGGTTCCCGGCAGGTCCGAGCCGCTTGAGGCAAGAGACGATCACGCCGAGCCCAGAGCTGTCGATGAAGTCGACATCACGAAGGTCAAGCACCAGGCGATGCGCGCCTTCCTCGATCAGGTCGCCAATGGCAGTCTTGAAAGCCGGTGCTTTGCTGGCGTCCAGCCGTCGCTCCGTCATGCGAACGACGAGGACGTCCTCGATGGTTTCAGTGGATAGCATGGGCGGTACTCCAGGAGTTGGTCCGTTCAACGACAAGGACGCTGACAT
>CABHOJ010000033.1 GCA_902168195.1 uncultured Methylotenera sp. | reverse complement strand
GGCTTCAGGCACGTCGATGATGCTGGTGTCGGCCGCTTTTTCGATAATGAGGGAATGCAGGCGACGACTATCCGCGCGCAATACCGTGAAGTTGAGGTTATCGAAGCTGATATGTTCGCCGCGTTTCGGTAAATGGCCGAACTTGCTGACGACGAGACCGCCGATGGTGGAGAATTCCTCGTCGCTGAAATCGGTGCCCAGCGCTTCGTTGAAATCGACGATCTCGGTTAGCGCCTTGACGCGGTAGCGTCCCTGGCTGTCGCGGATGATGTTGTCCTCGGTTTCATCGAAGTCGTATTCGTCTTCGATGTCGCCGACGATCTGTTCCAGCACGTCTTCGATCGTCACCATGCCCGCGACACCGCCGTATTCGTCGACGACGATGGCGATGTGGTTGCGGTTACTGCGGAATTCCTTGAGTAGCACGTTGAGGCGCTTGGCTTCCGGGATGAAGACCACGGGGCGCAGCATGTCGCGCACATTGAAGTCCTCGCCGGCGTAGTAGCGCAGCAGGTCCTTGGCTAGCAGGATGCCGATGATGTCGTCCTTATTCTCCTCGATCACCGGGAAGCGCGAGTGCGCCGTCTCGATCACATAGGGGATGAATTTCTCGGGCGGGTCGGTGATGTCGATGACGTCCATCTGCGAGCGAGGGATCATGATGTCGCGCACCTGGATCTCGGAGACCTGGAGCACCCCTTCGATCATCGACAGCGCATCGGCGTCGAGCAGGCTCTTCTGGTAAGCCGCATGCAGCAGCTCTACCAGTTGCTCCCGGTCTTCCGGCTCTCGCAGCAACAGCGTGCTTAAACGCTCCAGCCAGCGCGGTTTATCGTTGTCAGCCATATCAGGCGGCTTCCTTTTCGCTCAAGTAGGGGTCAGGGTAACCAAGTTTTGTGACGATGGCAGTCTCGATCGATTCCATCAGTTCGGCTTCGGCCTCGGTCTCATGGTCGTAGCCATGCAGGTGAAGCACGCCGTGGACGGTCAGGTGCGCGTAATGCGTATGCAGCGGTTTGCCTTGAGCCATGGCTTCGGCAGCGACGACGGGTGCGCAGAGAATGATGTCCCCCATCAGGTGCGGTTCCTCGGTCAACGGGAAGGTCAGTACATTGGTAGCATAATCCTTGCCACGATAATCGCGGTTCAGTGCGCGACCTTCTTCCTCGTCCACGATACGCAGCGTCACTTCGGTATCGATACGCAATGCCGCACGTGCCCATTTGCCGAACTGCGCCGCCAAGGGCAGCCCATCAGCTTCGCAGGCATATTGCACGGCGATGGCCAGTCTGGGCATCAGTGGTCGTCCCTCTTGCCATGATCGTCCTGCGCTTCCTGGTATTTCTCGTAGGCGTTGATGATCTTCTGCACCAAAGGATGGCGTACGACGTCATCCGAGAGGAATTTGGTGAAGGCGATACCGCGCACGTCCTTGAGGATCTTCTGCGCTTCGATCAGGCCGCTCTTCTGGCCGCGGCCCAGATCGATCTGCGTGACGTCGCCGGTGATCACGGCCTTGGTGCCGAAACCGATGCGTGTGAGGAACATCTTCATCTGTTCCGGCGTGGTGTTCTGTGCCTCGTCGAGGATGATGAAGCTCTGGTTCAGGGTGCGGCCGCGCATATAAGCCAGTGGCGCGACTTCGATGGCGCCGCGCTCGAACATCTTGTTCACGGTGTCATAACCGGCCAGGTCGTAGAGTGCGTCATAGAGCGGGCGCAAATAAGGGTCGACCTTTTGCGACAGATCGCCCGGCAGGAAACCGAGGCGTTCGCCGGCCTCGACAGCCGGCCTGACCAGCACGATACGTTTCACACGGTCGCGCGTCAGCGCATCCACCGCACTGGCCACCGCGAGATAGGTCTTGCCGGTCCCGGCCGGGCCGATGCCGAAGGTGATGTCGAATTCCTGGATCTGCTGCAGATACTCGACCTGGCGCGGGGTGCGGCCATGCAGATCCTGGCGGCGCGTCATAAGCACGGGCATCGCGGTGGTGACTTGTTCCGGCTTCAGGCGGTCGACCTCGACCAGGCTCAACTGCACCTCTTCCAGGCTGATGGGCTTCTTGGCGCGTTCGTAGAAGTTCTCCAGCAACTGGGCGGCGAGGCGCATGTTATGGGCTTCGCCGGAGAGGCGGATATGCGAGCCGCGTCGCGAGATACCGACATCGAGTGCGGATTCGATCTGTTTCAAGTTCTCGTCCAGCACGCCGCAGAGGTTGGCGAGTCGGGTGTTGTCTTCGGGGCTTAAGGTGATTTCCAAGATTAGGCTCTGATAAGTTCGCCGCGCAGGGTGTGCGGCTGGGCGTCGGTGATGCGTACGTCGACGAATTGGTTGATGAGTTCGCTACCGCCGGGAAAGTTCACGATGCGGTTGTTGTCGGTGCGGCCCGCGAGCTCGGTGGCGTCCTTTTTCGAGAGGCTTTCCACCAGCACGCGCTGGACACTGCCGACCATGCCACGGCTGATGGTCTTGCCTTGCGCTTCGTTGACGGCCTGCAGGCGCGCCAGGCGTTCCAGCTTGATCTCCTGCGGCGTATCGTCCGGCAGGTAGGAGGCCGGCGTGCCCGGCCTTGCGCTGTAGACGAAACTGAAGCTGAAATCGAAATCGATATCCTGCATGAGTCGCATGGTCGCCTCGAAATCGGCTTCCGTCTCGCCGGGGAAGCCGACGATGAAATCCGAGGTGATGCAGATCTCCGGTCTCGCCTTGCGCAACTTGCGGATGATGGACCGGTACTGCAGCGCGGTGTAGTTGCGCTTCATGGCCATGAGGATACGGTCAGAGCCGGCCTGCACCGGCAGGTGCAAGTGGGATACCAGTTTCGGGATGCGCGCGAAGCAGTCGATCAGGGCATCGCTCATGTCGTTCGGGTGGGATGTCGTGAAGCGGATGCGTTCGATCTGCGGGATCTCGGCGATGTACTCGATCAGCAACGCCAGGTCGGCAGCTTCGCCGGTCGCGGTCTCGCTGCGATAGCTGTTGACGTTCTGTCCCAGCAAAGTGATCTCCTTCACACCCTGCGCGGCGAGCTGTGCGGCTTCGATCAGCACATTCTCGAAGGGGCGCGAGACTTCGTCGCCACGCGTGAACGGCACGACGCAGAACGTACAGTATTTGCTGCAGCCTTCCATGA
>CABHOJ010000032.1 GCA_902168195.1 uncultured Methylotenera sp. | reverse complement strand
ACCCAATCACCACTGAGCTCATCTTGCACTATTTCTTTCAATGTAACGGTGCTTTCACCAATCTCGGTCACGATACCGAAGTTCTGGCCCATATAATTCCCGATTTTGACCTGCTGAATATTGTTCTCCGGCGTCTTGATCAAAGCGTATTGCAATTTGTTCTTGCTCAACGAGCCGACATATTTCAGACCCTCAAGCGGAAAAGCTTCCAGTGCTTCTTTGGGGCGATTCAGGTCTGGCTGCAAGTTGCCTGATTTCGAGCTCGCCTTTCTTGCCTTGAACGGATCGTTCAATGTACCGTCCTCGTTGTACTGGATCGGCGTATAAGGTTTGACCTCGGGCAACGGCTCGATCCTGACCCGCATATCCTTCGCAGCATCCTGCATGAAGGCATCCAGGTCATCCCCTCCATCGGAACCGCAAGCGCTCAGCCCTAATACGAGCACCATTAGCATCAGGTTCCATGCCGCTGACGACTTAAGGGATGCTTCGAGTTTTAACATATCCGCACTGGTCCTGATTTCTTAAGGGATCTTCTTAGCCGCTTTTTTCTTGCTAGCCGCTTCATTGGCATCAAGATATCGGTAGGTCTTGGCTACCGCATCCATGACCAACCTAGCTTCTTTACCATCTTTGGACGTTGCCGAGATGGCCAAATCTTCCAAGGTGACGATTCTTGACAGTCTTGAGATGTCGGTCGCGAACGCGCCGAGGTCATGGTAAGTCCCTGTCACCTTGATCGAAATCGGCATTTCAGCATAAAAATCCCTGACCGATTCCTGACCGGGTTTGAAAAGTTCGAAATCCAAACCACGCTCCAATCCGGCTTGGTTGATATCGGTCAACAATCCATCCATCTTGGATTTATCCGGAAGCTGCCTCAACAGAGCACCAAAGGTCTTTTCGATATCGATCATCTGCTGCTTGTAGGCATCCAGGTTGATGGCTTGTCTTTTTTTGTTCAGAAAGACTTCTCTTAACTCCACTTCCTTCTGCTTCGCCAATTCCAGTTCCTCAAGTGCGGGGCTCCACATGAACCAGTATCCTGCGCCTACCAATAGAACCAGCAAAACGCTGAGCAATACCCCTTTGACTGGCCAGGGCAGGCTGCCGGCGTTATTGAAATCTATCTGATTGAAATCTTCTAATTTCATGATTTGACCCGCCCCGCCATCAAGGCTTTTCAGCTTTCTGCGCTTTAAGTTTGACAGTCATCGTGAACTGGCTTTGTCTTTGAACACCGCTCTTGATGGCCTTGATCTCAACAAGATTAGGTGATTCAAGCCAGGAAGACGACGAAAGGTTTCTTACCAAGGTCGCGATCCGTGCATTGGTATCGGCAACACCTTCTAGCGTAACTAGCATAGCCTGTTGCTTGATCGATTTGAGGTACATCCCCTCCGGTAGCTGTCTCGACAGCTCATCCAGCAGGACCACCGCTTGGCCTCGATTGGTCTGGAGGCTTTCCACCACTTGCTTTCTTGAGAGCACATCCTGGATCTGACTCTTCAGTTCCTGAATCTCGGCGATCTGTTTATCCAGTACAACGATAGCCGCCTCGAGCCGACTGTTTCTTTCGATTTGCGAATCGATCTGGCTAGTAACGTAGGTCTGCCCCATGAACACGATGGCTGCGCCCAGGACGAATGTGGCCGCTGCCATGAGGGTGAACTGACGCTGACGTTCGGCCCGTTTAAGCTGGCGATGCGGCAGGAGATTGATACGGATCATTTAGCCAAACCTCCGCAGCGCCAAGCCACAAGCGATCATCAAGGCCGGCGCATCCGCAACCAGCTGCTGTTGCTTGATCTTTGGGGATAGGGACATTTCGTTGAAGGGATTGGCAATCACGGTGTTGACTTGCGTACGCTCCTGCACCAGCAGGTCCACCCCCGGTATCGATGCACAACCGCCTGCCAGGACGATGTGATTGACGCTGTTATATTGCGTGGAACTTGTGAAGAATTGCAGGGCGCGGGCCACTTCCATCGCCAGCGATTGCATGAAAGGCTGCAATACTTCCAATTCGTAACTGTCCGGCAATCCACCGCGACGTTTGGCGATCTCTGCTTCCTCCAAGGACAATCCGAAGCGACGCTGGATCTCCTGTGTTAGCTGTGCACCACCGAAACTCTGCTCACGGATATAGACGGATTGGTTATCGTGCAGCACGTTAATGTGCATCATGATGGCGCCGATATCGACGATCATCACGGTTTGCTCCTTGCCCCTGTTCGGTAGCTGATTCGCCACTAGTTCGTAGGCGGCTTCAGTGGCATAGGTCTCGACGTCCATCACGGTGACTTTCAAGCCGCCACCTTCGGCCGCCGCTACACGGTCTTCGATCTTTTCCTTGCGGGAGGCGGCAATGAGCACCTCGACTTCTGCTTCAGGATTGTTCGGTGCGGGACCGATCACTTGGAAATCGATATTCACTTCATCAAGGGAGAATGGGATGTACTGGTTGGCTTCCGCTTCGACCTGGAGCTCCATGTCTTCTTCGCGCAAACCGGATTGCATGAGGACTTTTTTACTGATCACTGCGGCAGCTGGCAGTGCCAATGCCAAGCGCTTTTCGCGTGTGCCAAGGAGCTTCCAAGCCCGCTGAATAGCATCGACCACTTGGTCGAGGTCGGTGATGTTGCCATCGACCACAGCTTCCTTGCCCATCGGGGCGATAGCGTAGCTGTCAAGGCGGTGTGACCCCTTGCTCCCCTCCGACAATTCCACCATTTTGACTGAGGTAGAACTGATGTCTACTCCGATCAGCGGTGGCATGCGTTCTGTAAAAAAGTCGAATTTCAAACCGAAATTCCCTTTCTTTATTGGTTAGTTACGCACATTACTGATAATTTACCTTAAATGCTAGCAACAACTATAAACAGTGTAAAGCAAATTATTATTTTTCGAATTTAGTCCGCCGAGCACATATAATGAGCTTGTCTGCTTTTAATTTTTCCGAATTCAATCAATGCTCCCCAAAAAATGGTGGCAATTCCTGATCCTGGCCACGTTGATCCTTGGATTGGTATTCACTGCACTGATCGGCCTCGCCGCGACACTGATCTACCCTCAACTCCCATCGCTTGATGTACTCACCGATTATCGACCCAAGGTGCCGCTACGCGTCTATTCCGATGATGGTCACCTGATCGGGGAATTTGGTGAAGAACGCCGTGCATTGATCAAATTCGAGGCGGTGCCGAAAAAACTGATCCAGGCGATCTTGGCGGCTGAAGATGAACGTTTCTATACGCACGGTGGGGTCGATACCATGGGTATCCTGCGCGCTGCCATCGCAAACGTCACGTCCGGCAGTTTCAAGGAAGGGGCAAGCACCATCACCATGCAGGTGGCGCGCAACTTCTTCCTATCGAGTGAAAAGACGGCTACGCGCAAGCTCAGTGAAGCCTTGCTCGCCATCAAGATCGAGCACAGTTTGACCAAAGACCAGATCCTGGAGCTATACATCAACCAGATCTATCTAGGCCAACGCTCCTACGGGTTCGCCGCCGCGGCACAGGTCTATTACGGCAAGCCTCTGGAGAAGCTGAGCGTGGCCGAGATCGCCATGCTGGCAGGGCTACCCAAGGCACCATCGCGTTATAACCCCTATGCCAACCCAAAACGGGCCGAAGCGCGCCAACGGTATGTGCTGCGCCGCATGAAGGACCTGAGATTCATCGACACGCCTATCTACGAAGCCGCATTGAAAGAACCGACAAAATTGCGTAGTTCACGCCAGGTCCGTGAGTTGCCTGCTGACTATGTCGCGGAGATCGCACGGCAAGTGATGTACGAGCGCTACAAGGATGACATCTATAACAGTGGCATGCGCGTCTATACGACCATCAGAAAAGGTAATCAGGAAGCCGCCAATTCCGCGGTGCTGCAAGGTATCGTCGAATATGAACGCCGCCACGGTTATCGCGGTCCTGAAAAAGTGGTCCGTCCTTCCGACCAAGCCGATGTCGACAGCGCCAACTGGATGGACAGCGCGTTGGATGAGATGGAAGAATTCAATGGACTGGTCCCCGCTATCGTCACCTCCGCCAGCCCGAAACTGGTGAAAGCGCATGTCAAGAACGGCGAGGATATCGAGATCGCCGGTGACGGACTGGCGCTCGTCCAGCGCACGCTCAACGAGAAAGACCCTGCCAAGCGTAAGCTCAAACCGGGGGCGGTGATCCGCGTACTCCGTAGTGGCGATACATGGCAAATCACGCAACTGCCGCAAGTAGAATCCGCCTTGATCGGCCTCGACCCCGAAACCGGTGCCGTGCGTGCACTGGTCGGCGGCTTCGATTTCAATCGCAACAAATTCAATCATGTGACCCAGGCCTGGCGTCAACCGGGTTCCAGCTTCAAACCGTTCATCTATTCCGCGTCCCTGGAGAAGGGCTTTACACCGGCCAGTATCATCGAGGACGAGCAGGTGTTCCTGAGCCCCGAAGAGACCGGTAGCGGCGTCGGCTGGGAACCACGTAACTTCGACGGCAAGTATGAAGGGCCGATCCGCATGCGCACAGCGCTGACCAAGTCCAAGAACATGGTCTCTATCCGTATCCTGCAATCCATCGGTGTGGACTATGCACGCGATTACATCACGCGCTTCGGCTTCTCGCCCAAAGACCATCCGCCCTATCTCGCCATGGCGCTCGGGGCAGGATCGGTCACGGCATGGCAGATGGCTGGCGCTTATGCTGTATTCGCCAATGGTGGTTACCGCGTGCGTCCTTACCTGATCAGCAAGATCGTCGACAGTAACGGCAAGATCATTGAACAGACCAAACCCGATCAAGCAGGCAACGGCGCCACCCGCGTGATCGATGGGCGCAACGCGTTCCTGATGACATCGATGATGCAAGACGTGACCCGTATCGGCACGGCGTCCAAAGCGCGACAGATCGGTCGTTCCGACCTCGCCGGCAAGACGGGCACGACCAACAATCAGGTCGACGCATGGTTCGCCGGCTATAACGCCAAACAAGTGGCTGTGGCATGGATGGGCTATGACAAACCGCGCTCGCTCGGCAATAACGAGACAGGCGGCCAGGCCGCATTGCCGATCTGGATCCGTTATATGGCGGATGTGCTGAAGAGCGTCCCGGATAAACCCTATCCGGTTCCCGAAGGCGTCACATCGATCAAGATCGACCCACTGACGGGGACGCGTACCGGCGAAGGCGAAAGTGGACTTTATGAATATTTCTACCACGAGTTCCCGCCACCGCAGCTGGAGGAGCACTTCAGTCCGATCCCGGGCTTCACGACATCGAACCTCGGCAGTGACCCCAGGTCGGATCAACTGTACTGAACTATCATCACTGAAGCATCATCTAGGACGTCATGGCCAAAGATAACGGTGGTCGACAACATCAGCTGCGTCAGCTAATCGCACAGCAAGCCGCGCGCATGATGGCGGAAGAAGGCATTTCGGATTACGCCTACGCCAAACGCAAGGCGAGCCGCCAACTGGGCGCGACAGATATCAATTGCATGCCGACCAATGCCGAGGTCGAGGAAGAGATCCGGCTATTCCATGAGATCTATAACAGCGAAGACCAACCCCAGTATCTGCGCGAGTTGCGCGCAGACGCGCTGTTCGTCATGAACTTACTGGAGCGTTTCGAGCCGCACCTGACGGGCGCGGTCTGGGACGGCACTGCGGGCAAATATGCGGAGACGCATATCCACCTGTTTGCCGACAGCCTGAAAGATGTCGAGATGTTCCTGCTGAACCAGCAGATCCCTTACGAAACGGATGAGAAATCCTATCGCGTCAGCGCAGGTTCCTCCGACAAGAAAGGCGGAGAACGCAAGAAAGTGCCGGTTTTCACGCTGGATGGGCCGCATGGCGCCATCAGGCTCAGTGTGTTCGAGATCGACGACATGCGTATCCCGACCAAACATCCGGTCAATGGCGGCAATGCCAACCGGGCCAATATCACCGAACTGAAAGCCTTGATCGCAGCGTCGAACGAATCGGCACTGATAGATCAAGACCGCTAATCCTCAATCCTTGAGCCAGCGCGCGATGTCCATCGCGTAGTAAGTCAGCACTCCGTCCGCACCGGCGCGCTTGAAGCCGAGCATCGTCTCCAGCACACAGGCACGCTCGTCGAGCCAGCCATTCTGGGCTGCGGCCTTCAGCATCGCGTATTCGCCACTGACATGATAGGCATAGGTCGGCACACCAAACTGCGCCTTCACCCGACGCACGATATCCAGATACGGCATGCCGGGCTTGACCATCACCATGTCCGCACCCTCTTCCAGATCCAGCGCTACTTCTTTCAAAGCCTCGTCCGAATTGGCGGGATCCATCTGATAATTGTACTTATTACCCTTGCCCAGATTGGCAGAAGAACCTACTGCATCGCGAAACGGGCCATAGAAGGCGGACGCGTATTTGGCGGAGTAAGCCAGGATGCGGGTGTGGATATGCCCAGCCTGTTCCAGCGCGTTGCGGATCGCGCCGATACGGCCGTCCATCATGTCCGAGGGCGCCACGACGTCGGCGCCGGCTGTTGCATGGCATAAGGCCTGTTTGACCAACGCGACTGTGGTCTCGTCGTTCAGCACGTACCCGGTATCGTCGATGATGCCATCCTGACCATGGGTGGTGTAGGGATCCAGTGCCACATCGGTGATAACGCCCAATTCGGGGAACCGCGACTTCAAGGCTTTGATCGTGCGCGGTACCAGACCCTGTGGATTCCAGGCTTCCGCAGCATCGAGCGATTTGAGCGACTGGTCGACTACGGGGAACAGTGCAAGCGCCGGGATACCCAAGGCCACACAGGCTGCCGCTGTTTCCAGCAGCACATCGATACTCTGGCGCTGCACGCCAGGCATCGAGGCCACAGCTTCGGTACGGCGCTCGCCATCGAGCACAAATACCGGATAGATCAGGTCATCGGCCGTGACGACATGCTCGCGCATCAGCCGGCGCGAAAAGTCGTCCTTGCGCATGCGGCGCGGGCGGGTGACGGGAAACTTGCCGGAGATCGGGTTCATTGCCGGTTCCTTATGCGAATTCATGAGTTGCCGAACACACGGGCCAATTCTACGCCGGGATCCGGCTGACGCATAAACGCCTCGCCGACGAGGAAAGTATGCACATCATGCTCGCGCATCAAAGCGACATCCTCAGCGGTGAAGATGCCGGATTCGGTGACCACGATCTTGTCTTCCGGGATGCGCGACAACAGGTCGAAGGTCGTTTGCAAGGTCACTTCGAACGTTCGCAGGTTACGGTTATTGATACCGAGCAAAGGCGTCTCCAGCTGCAAGGCAAGATCCAGTTCCTCTCCGTTGTGCACCTCGACCAGTACCGCCATGCCCAGATCGTGCGCGATGGTCTCGAGCTGGCGCATCCGTGGCAGGTCCAACGCGGCGGCGATGAGCAGGATACAGTCAGCGCCCATGGCACGTGCTTCGTAGACCTGATAAGCCTCGATCATGAAATCCTTACGCAGCACTGGGATGTCGCAGGCCGCACGGGCCTGTTTCAGGTAAGCTGGGTTGCCCTGAAAGAATTGCTCGTCCGTCAACACGGACAGGCAGGCCGCGCCATGTGCGGTATAAGTGGCGGCGATCTCGGCCGGACGGAAGTCCTCGCGAATCACGCCCTTGGAAGGGCTAGCCTTTTTGATCTCTGCGATGACGGCCGGCTTGTCGGCAACGATCTTGCTACGGATGGCGCCGACGAAATCGCGCGTCGGCGGCATCGCCATTGCCTCGCGCTGCAGCAACACCAGCGGCTTTTCCGCCATGGCGGCTTTCACTTCGGCCTGCTTCACACTCAGTATCTTGTTCAGAATGTCCGACATCGTTCCCGTTACTTTCTATTGGTGATTCATTGGTAAGTCGCGCCTTCATGGCGTAACCAGCCAGCTTCATGTAGCCCACGCGGATCATGGTGTGTCCAGTGGATGACGCCGCCCTTGCTGTTCCATTCATATTCGCCATTGAACTCGACCACGTCCCCGACTTTCAGGTCCGGGATCCGTGCCGCCAGATCGATATTATGGGCCACCAGCACGGTGATCCCGACCGGCAGCTGCAAGATGAACCGCTGATGCCGTGCACCGTTCTCATCGTCCGGTAATACTTTGGTCACTGTGCCTTTGCCCGTGACCTGAAGGTCGCTGAGCTTGCCTTCGAAAGCCTGCCGGATCGCCTGTTCGCTTGCCGTGACCTGTTCGGATAACGTTGCAGCTGCGACCGTCTGCTTGGGTAGCTGCACGACCTCGGAAGACGGGTACTGAATCGCCGTGTAGACGACGGCAATCGCGACGATCAGCAGCAGCTTGATCATGCGTCCGCGACGATCGCTTTCAGCTGATCCAGTTTTTTCAACGCCGCGCCGGAGTCGATCACTTCCTCGGCCTTGGCGATACCAGCTTCGATCGAGTCTGCAACGCCGGACACGTAGATCGCTGCACCGGCATTGAGCAATACGATGTCACGCGCAGGCCCGGCATTGCCAGCCAGTACATCCAGCACCATGGCTTTGGATTCAGCCGCATCCTTGATCCGGATAGCTTGCACGTCCAGCACAGGCATGCCGAATCGCGTCGGGTTGAGGACGTATTCGCGCACCTCGCCATCCTTCAGTTCCGCTACATAGGTATCGCCCGTGAAGGAGATCTCGTCCATGCCGTCGGCGCCGTGCACCACCATCACATGTTCACTACCCAGGCGTTGCAGTACGCGCGCCAGCAGTCCCGTGAGGTCCTTGTGGAAGACCCCCATCACCTGCCGCTTGGCACCGGCAGGATTGGTCATCGGACCCAGCAGGTTGAACAGGGTGCGTACACCCAGCTCACGTCGCACGGGCGCAGCATGTTTCATGGCGCTGTGATGGTTGGGTGCGAACATGAAGCCGATACCGATCCGGTCGACTGCGTCCGCCACTTGTCGTGGCGAAAGGTTCACGCTGACGCCGAGCGCTTCCAGCACGTCGGCGCTGCCACAGGTGGAGGACACCGAGCGGCCGCCATGCTTGGCCACTTTCGCGCCTGCAGCCGCTGCTACGAAAGCGCTGACGGTGGAGACGTTGAAGGTCTGGATGCCGTCTCCACCGGTACCGCAGGTATCGACCAGGTGAGCGGTATCCCGGATCTCGACCTTGGTCGACAGCTCTCGCATGACCTGCGCCGCGGCACTGATCTCTTCGACAGTCTCGCCCTTCATGCGCAAGCCGATGAGCAAGCCGGCGATCTGCGCCTGCGTAAGTTCGCCCTGCATCACCTGGCGCATGATATCCAGCATCTGCGCATGCGTCAGATCCTGGCGGTTCAGCAACTGCTGCAGCACATCCTTAAACGCGACCATCAGTAAGCTTTCAGGAAATTGTCGAGCAGTTCGTGGCCATATTCGGTGAGGATGGATTCCGGATGGAACTGCACACCTTCGATCGGCAGTGTCTTGTGGCGCACGCCCATGATCTCGCCGTCATCGGTCCAGGCCGTGATCTCGAGACAGTCCGGAATGGTCTCGCGCTCGATCACCAGCGAATGATAGCGCGTGGCCGTGTAAGGATTGGGCAAGCCCTTGAAGACGCCTTCATCCTTGTGGTGGATGAGCGAAGTCTTGCCGTGCATGAGCTGTTTGGCGTGAATGATGTTGCCGCCGAAGGCCTGGCCGATACTTTGGTGGCCGAGGCAGACACCGAGCATCGGGATCTTGCCGGCGAACGCCTTGATCAACGGTACCGAGATACCCGCCTCGTTGGGCGTGCACGGCCCGGGGGAAATGACGATGTGGCGCGGGTTCAGTGTCGCTACCTGATCGAGATCGATCTCGTCGTTACGGTAGACCAGCACATCCTGTCCCAACTCACCCAGATATTGCACCAGGTTGTAGGTGAAGGAATCGTAATTATCAATCATTAAAAGAGACATGGCAGATGCATCCCTGACGATGCGGATAAAGCAAAGGATTAAGTTAAACCGTTATTTTCGCTGGAATCTTCGACAAACGAAAGCTTGTTTTCATCGAGCAATCTTTCCATGCTCTCCAGCACCAGCGGTTTGCTGAAGAGATAGCCCTGGAATTTCCTGCAGCCGTAGTCCTTGAGCAGGTCGAATTGCGCTTCCTGCTCCACGCCTTCGGCGATGACGTCCAGCCCCAGGGACTGGCTCATGCCGATGATGGTCTTGACGATGGCGGCATCGTTGGGGTCGATGGCGATGTCGCGCACGAAGGACTGGTCGATCTTCACCTGGCTCAGCGGCAACAGTTTGAGGTACGCCAGCGAGGAATACCCGGTTCCGAAATCGTCCATCGAGAAACGTACCCCCAACTGGCGCAGGGCGTGCATCTTTTGCACGGCATCGTCGATGTTATCCAGCACGACGCTCTCGGTCAGTTCCAGCTTGAGCAGATTGGGGTCGGCGCCGGTCTCGGCCAGCAACCCGCTGACCTCGTTGACGAAATCGGGATGACGGAACTGGCGTGCACTGACATTGACCGCCAGCTGGATGTCCTCGGCTTTCATCTTCGAATGCCACAGCTTGATCTGCTCGCAGGCACTCTTCAGCACCCAATGCCCGATCGGGATGATGAGCCCGCTCTCTTCGGCTACCGGGATGAACTCGGATGGCAGCATCATGCCGTAACGGGGGTGGTCCCAACGCAACAGGATCTCGGCACCGAATATGCGCTTCTCTTCATTCACCTGCACCTGATAGCAAAGTTGTAGTTGCTTGTGCTGCAAGGCCACGCGCAACTGGGCCTCGAGTTCGATACGTTTCTCCAGGGCTGCCTGCATGGTCGGATCGAAGATGCGCATGGTATTGCGACCGGCTGCCTTGGCTTGATACATGGCGGTATCCGAGCGCTTCATCAGCTCATCGATCGGCATGTCGTTCCCGCAGAAGAAACCGATGCCGATACTGCAGGAGATATGATGCTCGATGGCCTGCAGCTGATAGGGGTGGCTGACGACCTCGCTGATCTTCTCGCTCACCGACTTGGCCTGGTTGATCGCCTGTTGCAGATCCACGCTCAACTCTTCGAGCACGACCACGAACTCGTCGCCGCCCAAACGCGATACCGTGTCTTCGGCTCGCACGCACTGTCGCAGACGCTGGGCGACTTCCATGAGCAAGAGGTCACCGATGTCGTGGCCACGCGAATCGTTCAAGGATTTGAAGTTGTCGAGGTCGATGAACAGGACTGCGCCATAGCTGCGACTGCGAGCGCTCGTAGCAAAGGCTTGCTGCAGGCGGTCGATCAATAATCGGCGATTGGGTAAACCTGTCAACGAATCGAAGAAAGCCAGATTGCGGATCTCTTGCTCGGCCTGTTTACGTTCGCTGATATCCCGCATGAAGCCGGTGACGAATGGCAATCCCTTATCCCGCAGGGAAGTGATGGTCAGCTCCACCGGGAATTCACTGCCATCGGCGCGCATGCCGGTCAGCTCGAGTCGGCGGTCGAGGATATGCTTTTCCCCCGTGGCCGCAAAGCGCCGATGTCCGGCGATATGGGCAGCGCGCATGCTCGGCGGGATGATGACTTCCGCCAGGGGCCGGCCGATCACCTGATCCTTGGTATAGCCGAACATGCGTTCGGCCGCCGGATTGAATTCGACCAGATGTCCTGATTCGTCGATGGTGACGATTGCGTCCAGGGCGGCATCGATCACCGCGCGCAGTTGTACCTCGCTGTTACGCGCAGCCACTTCGCTTTTGGTACGTTCAGATTGCAGCACGGTGATCATCAGGGCCACCAATGCCAGCGTACTCATGAAGACCCACAGCGCGAAAATGCCCTGATGGGTCTCCAGCTGGTAGAAAGGCCCCTGTGCATTAAAGGTCGACCACACGGCGATCATCGATAGGCCCAACACCGCCAGCGATGCCCCGGTGATGCCGAAGCGCATGGCTGACCAGATGACCAGAGGCAGGACGATGAAGGCGAGTAGCATGAACTGGCCGGAGGCGTGACTCACATACTGGAAGATGCCCCACTCCAGCGCGGAGGCGACCCCGCACCAGAGCAGATAGATGGCACGTTGCTCCCAAAGCCGCAGGATCTCCACTTTGGAGACGTTGAGCAGGAATGGTAGTACCAGCAAGACGCCGACGGCGTCACCGATCCACCAGATGCTCCACGCCAGCGGCGCGGTCTCGATCGGCAGACCATCCAGGAGATACAGGCTAGCGACGCCACCTGTCGCAGACAGCAACATGCCGTTGGCAGCGGCCAACACCATCAGGATGACGTCATGGGGACGATTGAGATGATTGCTGAAATGGAAGCGCTTGAGCATCCAGGCCGTGAACAGCGGGCCTAGCGTATTACCGATCGCAATGCTAACAGATAGAACGATGGAGCCACTGACCGTCAGATTGACGAGGAAGGCACCGATGTAGATGGCCGGCCAGCAACCGTAGCCCCAGCGTAGCAAGGCAGCGACGGCGATGCCAGTGGGCAGCCAGATGAGGGAGACATGGGATCCGACATAGGGAATGAGCAGACCCAGCTTGCCGGTAGCAAAGTAGGCGAGTGCGACTATTATCAGCCGATTAAGCAATCGGCTTTTGTTTGTGGGCATGCTCAGACTCCGCTGTTGTCGAGCCCTGCCAGCACCATCTCCGCTGCGCGCAATACCGCACGCGCTTTATTTTGAGTTTCCATCCATTCACTCTCTGGTACGGAGTCGGCGACGATGCCAGCACCAGCTTGCGAATACAGCATACCACTCTTGATTACGCCTGTGCGGATCGCGATCGCCAGGTCCATATCCCCGTTGAAGCCCAGATAACCGACTGCCCCGGCATAGATGCCACGCTTGCTAGGCTCCAGTTCGTCGATGATCTCCATGGCCCGTACCTTGGGCGCTCCGCTGACCGTACCGGCCGGGAACGTCGCCTTCAGGACGTCGATCGCATCCATGCCCGGTTTCAGTTTGCCCTCGACATTGGAAACGATATGCATGACGTGCGAGTAACGTTCGATGACCATGCTATCGGTGACTCGCACCGTACCGGTCTGCGCCACACGGCCGACATCGTTGCGGCCAAGGTCCATGAGTTGCACATGCTCGGCACGCTCCTTCGGGTCGGCCAGTAGCTCCTCCGCCAACGCCAGGTCCTGCTCACGCGTCTTGCCGCGCGGACGCGTACCGGCGATCGGTCGGGCGGTCACGGTATCGTTTTCCAGCCTGACCAGGATCTCGGGCGAGGCGCCGACCACGTGATGGTCCCCCATGTCGTAGAAGAACATATACGGCGAAGGATTTAGGCTGCGCAGGGCGCGATACAGCGATAAGGGTGGCGCTGCGAATGGCTGCGCCATGCGTTGCGAGAGCACGACTTGCATGATGTCGCCATCGAAGATGTAGCGCTTGGCCTTGTCCACGGCGGCTTTGAATCCCGCCTCGCCAAATTCCGATTCGGCGACACTGGCCTGCATCGCGGTCGCTTCGGGAATGGTCACCGATTTACGCAAGAGACGGATCAAGGCCTTGAGACGGTCATGGGCTTGCTGGTAAGCCGCAGGTTCCGCGGGGTCAGCATAGACGATGAAATAGAGCTTGCCCGAGAGGTTATCCACCACAGCCAGCTCTTCCGACACCATGAGCAGGACATCCGGCACGCCGAGTGCGTCCGGTTTGTCGCTGTGAGCGAGCCTACGCTCGATATAGCGGATGGTCTCGTAACCGAAATACCCGGCCAGTCCACCGGTGAACCTCGGCAAGCCGCCATTGGACAGGAGGTGCGCGGGCGGCGTCTTGAAACGCGCCTGGAACGCCTGAACGAAATCCAGCGGATTGGTATCATCCACAGACTCTACGACCTGGCCTTCCCGGATCACTTCCACGCGGCGGCCGCGGGCCTCGATCCGCGTCCTGGCCGGCAGCCCGATGATGGAGTAACGACCGAAACGCTCGCCGCCCTGCACCGATTCCAGCAGATAGGAATATGGCTGGTTAGCAAGCTTGAGATAGAGAGAGAGCGGCGTGTCTAGGTCGGCGAAGGTTTCGACGACGAGCGGGATGCGATTGTAGCCCTCGTGCGCGAGGCTATCGAAATCCTGTTGATTGATCGTTTGCAGCATGAAAATTCCCCAAAGTCTTGTTAGTTGGCGGCGTCCGGCCGAACCGGACTTGTGGCTAAACTAGAGCCACCATCGCCAACTGTTACGACTGATCGGGGAATCCATGCTTGGCGGCCTAGACCGTAGCCAGGGCAGCGCGCATCTCGGCGACGACGCTGTTGTAACGGTTAGGATCGTTATCGTTGCCCTTGCCGAAGATGGCGGAGCCGGCGACGAAAGTATCTGCACCGGCACGGGCGATCTCGGCGATGTTCTGCGGGTTCACGCCGCCGTCGATCTCCAGCCAGATCTCGCGGCCGGTCTTCTGGGTGTAGGCGTCGATCTTGGCGCGTGCATGACGCAGCTTGTCCAGCGTGCCTGGGATGAACTTCTGGCCACCGAAGCCTGGGTTGACCGACATCAGCAACACCATGTCGACCTTGTCCATGACGTAATCGAGGTAATCGAGCGGGGTCGCCGGGTTGAATACGAGACCGGACTTGCAGCCATGTTCACGCACCAGGGACAGGCTGCGATCAATGTGATCGGAGGCTTCCGGGTGGAAGGTGATGATGTTGGCACCGGCCTTGGCGAAATCCGGGATGATGCGGTCGACGGGTTTCACCATCAGATGCACGTCGATGATGGCATCGGTCACCGGACGGATCGCTTCACAGACCAACGGACCGATGGTCAGGTTGGGAACGTAATGGTTATCCATCACGTCAAAGTGGACGATATCGGTACCGGAGGTGATGACGTCGGTGATCTCCTGACCCAGCTTGGCGAAGTTGGCGGAAAGGATACTTGGAGCGATGCGGAATTGTTTAGCCATGATTGTGATTTACAGTGAGCTGCGAAAAGGTACATTTTAACCGCAATCAGCCGTTAAAAAACAGTCTAGTTGATTGAAATTGTTGCTTAAGCAGGGCCGATACAGGAAAATTACGGGATGCACCTATTCACTGTCGGCGTGAATCACACGACCGCACCGCTTTCCATCCGCGAGCATGTCGCTTTTCAAAATGAACAGCTGGGACAAGCCCTGCGCGACCTGACCCAGCATCACAAGGTGCAGGAAGCGGCTATCCTCTCGACCTGTAATCGCACCGAGCTCTATTGCAATACCGAAGATCCGCAGGTCGCGCTGGAGTGGCTGGCGCAATATCACCACCTGAACCCGCAGAACATCCAGCCCTACACCTATATGTATCCACAGAAGGATGCCGTGAAGCATGCCTTCCGCGTCGCCTCCGGGCTCGACTCCATGGTGCTCGGCGAGCCGCAGATCCTCGGCCAGATGAAACAAGCGGTACGCATCGCAGAACATGCCGGCACACTCGGCACCCTGCTGCACAAGCTGTTCCAGCGCACCTTCGCCGTCGCTAAGGAAGTCAGGACGAGCACAGACATCGGCGCCAGCTCGCTCTCCATGGCGGCCGCATCGGTCAAGCTGGCGCAGAAGATCTTCGGCAACCTGTCGCACCAGAAGATCCTCTTCATCGGCGCCGGCGAGATGATTGAGCTTTGTGCGGAACACTTCGCGGTGCAGAAACCTGCCTCGATGACGGTCGCCAACCGCACTCTGGAACGCGGTGCTGAGCTTGCCGCCCGTTTCGGCGGCAACGCCATGCTGCTGGCCGACCTGCCCGAACGCTTGGCTGAATTCGATATCGTCGTCACCTCCACCGCCAGCCAACTCCCCATCGTCGGTCTTGGCATGGTCGAGCGGGCGATCAAGTCGCGCAAACACAAACCCATGTTCATGGTCGACCTGGCGGTGCCGCGCGATATCGAACCGGAAGCCGCGGAACTCGACGATGTCTTCCTCTACACGGTGGACGACCTCGCCCAGGTCGTGCAGGAAGGTCTCGGCAATCGCCAGGAAGCAGCCGCTGAGGCGGAAGCCATCATCACCCTGCGGGTCGAGAACTTCATGCACTGGTTGAAGAATCGCGATGCCGTACCGACTATCCGCGCCCTGCGCGACCAGGCCGAAAAACTGCGCCGCAACGAACTGGAAAAAGCGCAGAAGCTCCTCGCCAAAGGGGAGGATCCGGCTGCGGTGCTGGAAGCCCTGAGCAACGCCCTCACCAACAAACTGCTTCACGGCCCAAGTCATGCGCTCAATAACCACGGCGCACAAGACCATGAACAGCTCGATGCGCTCATGCGCCAACTCTATCAACTCGACCAATGAATCGAATTTTGTTTCAAGCGGGAGTACAAGGCGGCAAGGATGAATCGGTGAAGACAGTACAACCATTACGGCGAGACGCTGAAGACGCAGCCAACGCAGTAATCACGCTTGAAAGAAATTTGAAATGAAACCATCGATGTTAAAGAAGCTCGCCACCTTGAGCGAGCGCCTGGACGAACTCAACCGATTACTGAGTACGGAAGAGGCGACGGCGGACATGGACAACTATCGCAAACTCTCTCGCGAGCATGCCGAGATCACGCCCATCGTTGAGCAATATCGGGCCTACGAGCAATCTGCAGCCGACCTCGTAGAAGCGCAGGCGATGCTGTCGGACCCGGAGATGAAGGAGTTCGCACAGGAAGAGATCGAGAGCGCCAAGACCAAGCAGGAGGCCATCGGCCTCGAGCTACAGAAACTCTTGTTGCCCAAGGACCCCAACGACGAACGCAACATCTTCCTCGAGATCCGCGCCGGGACCGGCGGTGACGAGTCGGCGCTGTTCGCGGGCGACCTTTACCGCATGTATAGCCGTTATGCCGAGCGCCAGCGCTGGAAAGTGGAGATCGTCTCCGCCAACGAATCCGAACTGGGCGGTTACAAGGAGATCATCGCCAAGATCGAAGGCTTCGGTGCCTACTCCAAGCTCAAGTTCGAGTCCGGCGGCCATCGCGTGCAGCGTGTGCCCGATACCGAGACCCAGGGCCGCATCCATACCTCGGCCTGTACCGTGGCCGTGCTACCGGAAGCCGATGAGGTCAGCGATGTCGTCATCAACCCGGCGGACATCCGCATCGACACCTTCCGCGCCTCTGGTGCCGGTGGCCAGCACATCAACAAGACCGACTCCGCGGTGCGTATCACGCACTTCCCGACCGGCATCGTCGTCGAATGCCAGGACGGCCGCAGCCAACACTCGAACAAGGCGCAAGCCATGCAGGTACTGGCGGCGCGCATCAAAGC
>CABHOJ010000031.1 GCA_902168195.1 uncultured Methylotenera sp. | reverse complement strand
CCGTCAATCCGATTAAGGTCTCGGATCCTGCTGCATAGATCCGTGTGCCCATGCGCGACGCTTGCAAAACGCCAGCGAGCCGCGTCATCGCTGTTGCGATTGTGGGTAGTCGATGAAGCACTTGGGTCGGCAACAGGCCCAAGCGCGAAACGTGGTCTGCACCACCGAGATCGGTTTCTGCATAAACAATTATGGCGCTGCCATTGATCTCTCCGCCCTGCCGGCTAAAGAGATCGATTATCGCTTGAGCTCCATCGCCGTCGGCAGCGAATACATGCTGCTTGGCATAGCTATCCGCCTTTAAACCGGGATACTGGGGCCTGCTTTTTATTCCATCGATAAGCATGAGTGATCATCCTCAAGGGAAAGGCGGACCGCTCGTACCTTTGGGAACGAACGTGAGCGACTGTGAGAGGAGGGGCGGCCGGCCCGAAGGCCGACCGCCTTCGCATCAGCCAGGCAGCTGGAAGAACCAGTTTGCCGTGAGCACGACCGCAACGCCTGCGATCAGCGTCAGATAGGGCAGCACGCCCGCTTTGCGCGATGCGAGATCTGCCTGTGTGAGGTTCAGGTCTTCCAGCATGTTCGGCGGGAATTTGCCGCCGTCTTGCACGTAGTGGCGGAACAGAAAGACCGGAATGATAAGCGACGCGGCGATCAAGCCGGCCCACAGTGCAACCGGGTTCCAGACCTTTGCACCTGCACCAAGAAACACGGCGTTGACGAACGCGAACAGCACGCCGAGTGCAAGCAACGCGGTTGGCGCCTTGAATGGCCGTTGAATATGACCATTGTCGATGCGGTGGATCCAACCCGAGTTGAGGTTCAGGAAGTTGAAGATGATGTAGCAGCAGTTCGAGACAGCGAGGATGAAGAAGTAACTTGTCGCGTCAGCTGCTGCGATCGCGAGCAGGAAGACGTTGAATACCAAGTCACTCCACATTGCCGCTGTTGGTGCGCCATGGTGGTTCACGCGTGACAAGTAGCGCGGCAACCAGCCATCGACCGACCCTTGATACAGGGTGCGCGACGACCCGGCCATGGCGGTCATGATCGCCAGCATAAGCGCGAAGATCATCAACATCACCATGATGTTGGTGATGAAGCCTGACCCACCAACCATCTTGCCCATCGCCGCAGCGACACCGGAACCATCGACAATCGAGGTTTCGAGCATGCCGTTGAGACCGAGCACGCCTTGGAAGGTGAAGGGAACCAAGGTGTAAAGCACGAGGCAAAGGAGGCCAGAATAGAAAATGGCGCGAAACGTGTCGGTCTTAGGATTCTTGAACTCACTGGTGTAGCAGATGGCGGTTTCGAAGGCATATGTGGACCATGCCGCAATGAACATGCCGCCCAGGACGAGAGTCCAACCGCCAATATTCCATGCTCCAGTCTCCGGCACGTAGGCCTGCTGAAGCGGAACCAGCGGTGAATAGTTGTCCCAATTGATCTGCCCCGTAACGATCGGAGCAATTCCCACGATGAGCATCGGCACGATGACCAGAAGCCCAATGTACTTCTGAACATTGGCCGTGCCGAGAATGCCGCGATGCTGAATTGCGAACGTCAACAGCATGAGCGCGACGCCGATGAAGAACGTCCAGTTGAGAGAAAACGAGACTGGACCGATCGTTCCCTGTGTAAGGGTCCACGTGCGGAACGCAGGCGTCAGAGCGGCGACACCGTCTTGCGCAAGCAACGCAGCGATGGCGTCGCTTGTCGTCTTCCCGCCGTTGGCGGCAAGCCACTCCACGACTCTCGGGCTATCGGCAGCAATCGCGCTCGCGTTGGCCTGAACCCATGCGGCGACCTGCGGTGAATCCGCGCCGGGGATTGGCCCCAGTGCGTTCAAGATATACGCAGCCGCGATCGAACAGCCGAGCGAGAGAACCGGCGTCCAGGCGAGCCAGTTACACCACACCGACAAGGGAGCGACGAGCTTCGAGTACCGAACCCAGGCCGATGCGCCATATACGGAGGCGCCGCCCGACTTGTTCGGAAAGAGACCGGCGATTTCCGCGTATGTGAAGGACTGGATGAAGCCCATACACATGCTGGCCGCCCAGACGAGAAAGGCGATATTGCCGCTCGTTCCGGCAATACCGCCTATCGAAAAAAGAACCAGCGCCGGTACGCCGCTGGCTACCCAAAATGCACCGCGCCAATCAATCGATCGAACCAGCTCGCCGCCGGCAGGACCCGTTCTTGCTTTTGTATCGAGGGCCACCACTGTCCGCCTCCCCATTTTAAAGGCAACCATTCACAACCATTTGCAGCCATATGCGACAAAGTGTTGCGATGAACGCCATGCGTATCGGACGAAATGATGCGTGGCAAGAAATTTTAATTCTTGTGGGGAAAATTCAAGTGAGATGTTGCGACGCCGAAAATAGGCCAAACCGAATGAGAAGAGGCGAATGAAACCGTAACATCATAGGGGGTCGGCATTATCTGCGTAGCCAGCCGGAAGTGTTGACAATGGTTGCGAATGGTTGCATAT
>CABHOJ010000030.1 GCA_902168195.1 uncultured Methylotenera sp. | reverse complement strand
CAACCTATTCTTCAACCACTTCCATTTTTCTCACACCTTGTTCTCCGCGAAAGCTAAACACTTCGTCCACTTGCAACGCTCTCGGTATCTGGTGGGTAATGAAGAGCATTGTCACTTTGCCTTTGAGGCGATTTACCGTTTTTGCGAAATGCTCGGCGGTGTGTTGATCCAGATTGGAAACTGCTTCGTCAAAGATTAGAACTTTCGGCCGTTTGATGAGCGCCCTTGCGATGGCGATACGCTGTCGCTGTCCACCGGATAGGCCGATACCACGTTCGCCGATCTCGGTTTGATAGCCCTCAGGTAATTGCTCGATGACTTCATGGACCTCAGCCATTTTGCAAGCGTTGATGACGTCATCGATCGTTGCATGTGGATGCGCCATGATGAGGTTATCGTAGAGCGTCCCGGCAAAGAGGATGGTTTCTTGTGGCACGACACCATAGATACGGCGTAGCTCATTGGCCGCCAGATGTCGGATATCCTTGCCATCGAGTTTGATCTGCCCCTTGTTAGGCTGATAGAAGCTAAGTAGCAATTTGGCGAGCGTGCTTTTCCCGCAACCGGATGGCCCCATAATCACAGTGAGATGACCTGGCTTAAAATTGATATTCAGATTGCTATAGAGCCACGGGTGTTTATCGGAATATCGAAAGCTGACGTCGCATATTTCGATCTTGCCCTGACTCTCCGCCTCACGTTGTGGGATCAATGCAATCGGCTCTGTAGGCATATCTAGGATATCGCCCAGACGCTTGACTGAGATATTGGCTTGCTGAAACTCTTGCCATAAACCCACCAGTCGCAACATTGGCTGACTCATACGACTAGCGAACATCTGGAAAGCCACGAGCATACCGACAGTAAATCCCTCGTTTTGCATAACCAGAAGCGCACCGACGACGAGGATAGACAACGTCATCACTTGCTCTAGGCTGTTCGCGATGACATTGTAGGTGTTGCTAACTTGCTTGGTTGAGAACCCTGAGGCCAGATATGAAGCCAGATAATCGCTATATTTCGCTTCGACATGCGGTTCCATTTGCAGCGATTTGACTGTGGCCATGCCGGCAACATATTCCGTGAGGAATGACTGGTTGCGCGCTCCCAGCATAAATTGTTTGTTGAGCCGCTCTCGGAGCACAGGTGTCACCAACAAACTTACGATCCCGATCGCGCCCAGCAAGCCCAATGCAATCAGAGAAAGCTGCCAGCTATAGAAAAACATCACTGCCAGAAAGATCAGCATGAAAGGCAAATCCAGCACCAGCGTCATCGTGGCGCCGGTGATGAACTCCCGGATATTTTCGACGCCTTGCAACCGAGCGATCAACGAGCCAGTCGGGCGGTATTCAAAATAAGGTAATGGGAGACGCAAGAGATGCTTGAATACATTGCTACCAAGCACGGCATCGATTCGATTGCCGGTGTGTAGTACTAGATACTGCCGCAGCCAGGTCATCACTGCCGTAAAAATCATGAACATGATCAGCGCTAGACCGAGCACGATAAGTGTACTCTGGGTCTGATGCACAACGACTTTGTCGATGATGACCTGTGTGAATAGCGGTGTCGCCAAACCAACCAGTTGAATGAATAGCGAGGCCAGAAGAATATCCCGCCATATTCTCTTGTGCTTGAGCAACTCCGGGATGAACCAGCGAAAACCGAATTTGGTTTGCTGCTGATCGAATCCCGCAACTTGCTCATCAGCGCGGTTATCGCCCGTTACATCCTTAGCAACTAGGATAATTCGGGATGCGAATCTTACCTGTGCTTCATCAATCGTGATGGTCGAGGGTTCTTTGTTGCCTGTATGGAAATAGACCATCTTTTGACCGTCGGTCTTGACGACCAATACAGGCGTCAACGCTGCAGGCTCCGCGGTAACCTCCATGTCGCTTTGTGATTCCGCTGCAGCGGTTAGTGATGCATCTGTGAATGCGATGCAGGGCATCGGAAGCCGTAGCCAATCGATGCCATCCAGTGGACTTTCACCCGTGCGTAAGCCTAGGCTTCGGGCCGCATCGTGAAAACTAATGGTAGTGAATGGAGGAGGGTAAGCTTGGCTGACTAGGTCAGGTTGAAAGGGGATACGAAATAGCGCACATAGACTGCCTAGCAGCCACGTTGCATCTCTTTGCTGCCAAGAGCGTTCCCCGATATGCATAGTTAATAATCGTTATTGTTTTTTCACCTGCATAATACAGACCTTATGCAAACCCTATCAATTATCTGAATTGATAGGTGACCGAGCTTATAATCATCAGTAATGATAGTCAGTCATATACCCCGCTCGACCATATCGATCAAGCGCTGACCCAGCATTTCGAACTGTGCGCTATCGACCCCCCGCATCGGTCCGTCGATGTTCAACATGGCTAACCCATGTACGGCAGACCAAGCGAAGAATTCGGCTGCAGGGCGCCGTTCTGCCGGTAGCTCGCCAGCCTCTACCAAGTCATCCAGAGCTTTGCCCAATATCTGGAAAGGGGTAAGGCCGCTGCGGCCTTGGCTGGCGCCATTGGCTGCGTTGCTCATATCGGGTTGTTCGGAGAACGCGAGCCGGAACAGCCCGGGTTCGGCGCATGCGAATTTCAGGTAGGCGGTGCCGACCGCGCGTAATTCCGCTCTGGCATCCTGCGCCTTATCCCCTGAGAGCTGGATGGTGGCGAGTTCTTTTTCCATAGTGATCGCCAGCATGGATTGCCCGGCCCAGGCCACGGCTTGAAGCAGGGATTTGAGATCGGCGAAATGACGATAGGCGGCATTGGGCGACACGCCGGCTTGTCGGGTCACTTCACGCAGCACCACGGCATCCTTGCCGCCTTGTCGTGCCAGCTCCACTGCCGCCTCCAGCAAGGCTCTGTATAAATCCCCGTGTCGATAGGTACTGCGTTTTTGTGTCGTTGTATCCGTCTTGTTCATTTTTGTAAGTGCTCGTTTTACTTGTGTACAGTGTCCACAATGTATTATATTGTGGACACTGTACACATTATCACCGATTGAGCTAAGGAGATACAACGATGAGTAAACCGAACCCGATCCCCCCGGGGATGCACACCGTGACACCACATATCATCTGCGCCGGGGCCGCCGAGGCCATCGACTTTTACAAGCGTGCTTTCAATGCCGATGAATTAATGCGCCTACCTGGCCCGGACGGCAAGCTCATGCACGGCGCGATTCGGATCGGTGATTCGGTGGTCATGCTGGCCGACGAATATCCGGACTGGAACGCGCTGGGCCCCAACGCCAGGCAGGGCACCACGGTCACCTTGAGCTTATACGTGGAAGATGCGGATCACCAGTTCGCGCAGGCGACCGCCGCCGGTTGCAGCGTGCATATGCCACTGGAAGACATGTTCTGGGGAGACCGATATGGCATCGTCAAAGACCCCTACGGTCACCTGTGGGCGATCGCGACCCATGTGCGTGACGTCAGCCCGGAAGAGATCCAGGCTGCGGCAGGCAAAGGCTGTCCCGGCGCCTGAGACACCTATATATAGGAGAGATACGCATGGCAACCCAGATCTACGTCAACCTCCCGGTCAAGTCGCTGCAGCGCGCGGTCGATTTCTTCACCGGGCTGGGATTCACCTTCAATCAGGAATTCACCGACGACAATGCCACTTGCATGATCATCGACGAGAACATCTACGTGATGCTATTGGTTGAGACGTTCTTCCAGGGGTTTACGCCCAAAGCGATATGCGACGCACATCGCAGTACCGAAGTCTTGGTATGTATCTCGTGCGATAGTCGCGAAGCAGTCAACAGCATGGTGGAGAAGGCGATCGCAGGCGGCGGAAAGACGCCCAATCTCCCCAAGGATCATGGCTTCATGTACCAGCATGGCTTCGAGGATCTCGACGGCCACTTGTGGGAGCTGGTCTATATGGAACCCAAGCCTTTGGCATGATCGAACACCAATATCTGTCTTGTGAATTGCTTTCCAACTAGACCATCATTTTCGATAACAGGAGGCTCTTATGGCAGCAGGCACCGTCAAACTTCATCGCGTGATACGTACGACGCCGGAACGGCTCTATCGCGCTTTTCTCGATCCGGATGCGATGGTGAAATGGCTGCCGCCGCATGGGTTCACCGCCAAGGTGCATGAGATGGATGCACGTGTCGGCGGCCGTTATCGCATGTCGTTCACCAACTTCACGACGGGCAAGGTCCATAGCTTCGGTGGGGAGTACCTGGAGCTGGTCCCCAATCAGCGCATCCGTAACACCGACCAGTTCGACGCAGACAGCCATATGCCGGGAGAGATGATCACGACGGTGGATATCCGCCCCGTATCCTGCGGGGTCGAGGTACACATCGTGCAGGAAGGCATTCCGGAAATGATCCCCGTCGACGGGTGTTACCTGGGCTGGCAGGATTCGCTGACCTTGCTGGCACAACTGGTGGAACCCGAGATACCGGATTAGGATAAAGGCTGCGTACAACCTGTTGAGGGAGGGCATGATGCATCCGGAAGAGATCAAGACGTTCCTGCTGTGGTGCTTGGCGATCAATTACGGCGTATTGCTGGTGTGGTTCGGGGTCTTCGTCACGGCCCATGACTGGCTGCACCGCTTTCACGGACGCTGGTTCAGGATCGAACCGGGCATGTTCGACGTCATCCATTACACGGCCATGGCCACCTACAAGGTCGGCATCCTGCTGTTAATTCTCGTGCCATGGCTGGCACTGGTGTTGATGGGCTAACCGGATCAGCGAGGCTTGGCTCGGCGCGATCTGGTTTGCGCAGGTTTGTACTGCGTGGCGCAATATGCCCGCGTGACTTCTGCGCTGCATAAGGCCTTGTGCTTGGTAGCGCGGCCGCTGACGCGCTCACGCCACATCTTGAACGATGAATGCTTCATGTGGCTGCGCATGAGCACGATGACATCGGCTTCGCTGAGCCCGAACGTCACCTTGATCGCCTCGAACGGCGTGCGGTCTTCCCAAGCCATTTCGATGATGCGGGAGATGTCTTCTTCGGTCAGCGTCGGCACGGCAGTATCTTATTCTGATGGGTTCGCGGCAGTACCGATCGAGATGGTGCGGTCCTTCATGCAATCCGGCCCATGTTTATCGACGCAATAAGGCTTGAGTTTGCAGAAACACGTCAGCGCGATGACGTCATCCAATGTGGGCGCGTCTGAGCGCTCACGCAACAACTGTGCGAATTCCCGATTCGCCTGTTCGATCCTATCGATGGCCATGCTATCTCCCCTGAGTTGAACCCCTATGACTCTGCGCGTGCGCGCTTGTTCGCTAGTCGGTGAAATTCAGGTCACTGAACTATGGTGATTGAACAAATCCTGCGCCACGGCGTCTCTGTTGAATACCTTGTTCGAGTCTTGATACCCATGCGATCGCTACTGACTGCACTGACCTTGTGCTTCGCCCTGACCTCTCACGCCAAGGAGGTCATCCTCGATCTGAAAAGCGGGCAACCGCTGACCCGTGAACAGTTGATCGAGCAGATCAAAGTGCATGACATACTCCTGCTCGGTGAGATCCATGACAACCATCGGCATCACGCCATACACGGCGAATTACTGCGGGATATCGGCACGAAGCAACCTTTTGTCGTTGCCGAACACCTCACCTACGGCAAGACCTACACACAGCGAGGCGACCTGCTGGACGACCTCACGGCTGCCGGGTTCGATGGCCAGGGCTGGGACTGGCCGACCCATCTACAGTTGTTCGCCCCCATCGCTAAACATGACATCCCGTTGGTGGGCGGCAACCTGCCGCTGGAGGCCGCGAGGAAGATTGCGCGCGAAGGTGAGACGGCTTTGCCTGATGAATTCGCGCGGATCTTGCGTGCGGCGCCATTGCCGGCTTTGGCTGCCAAGACGCTAGACCAGGATCTGCTGGATGGCCATTGCGGTCATCTCAAGGCCAGCATGCTACCTAATATGCGGTTGACCCAGCGCGCGCGTGACGCGGCGATGTTCGCCGGCCTGCGCACGGCCCCTGCCGGTAAATTGAAAGTGCTGGTAGCGGGCAATGGTCACATCCGCATGGATTATGGCGTGCCTGTCATCATTGAAGCGCTGATGCCGCAAAGTCGTTGGATGAGCGTCGCTTTCATTGAGGCCGATGGCGACATCAAAGACCAGCTATCCACGCTCAAGCAGCGCTACACGCATGTCTGGATCACAGAAGCCACCATCCGGGACGACCCCTGTGCCGGCTTCGGCAAAAGGTAGCATCGTCTTCCAGCTTTAGTGGCGCTTCGCTCAGGGCCCAGAGTTTCCGTCATTTACATTCACCGGCAATTATTCGATGATGAAGCTGAATGTAATCGGGGGAGTATCAGATGGCCGACATCAACACCATGCGGGACGACAGCACTGTCTACAAGACGCTGCTGGAATCCACCAAAGCGATCCCTTGGAAGATCGACTGGGCCACCATGCAATTCGCCTATATCGGACCGCAGATCGAACAATTGCTGGGCTGGACCCCCGACAGTTGGGTCAGCGCCAACGACTGGGCGGAACGTATGCACCCGGAGGATCGGGAATGGGTGGTCAATTTCTGTGTCTCCCAATCCAAAAGCGGCATCGACCATGAAGCGGACTATCGCGCACTGACCAAGGACGGGCATTACGTCTGGATCCGCGATGTGGTGCATGTGGTACGCAACGCTGAAGGCGAAGTCGAAGCCCTGATCGGTTTCATGTTCGACATCAGCGAACGCAAGAAGACTGAGGAACAGCTGGCCAATCTGCGTAAAGAGCTGGAAGAGATGTCTTACAAGGATGGGCTCACCGGGATCGCCAACCGCCGCATGTTCGATTCCGTGCTCGAGCTGGAGTGGTCTAACGCGCGTCGCAGCCGTCAGCCTCTGTCCCTCATCATGCTCGATATCGATCATTTCAAGGAATACAACGACCAATATGGTCACGTCCAGGGTGACGAATGCCTGATCCGGGTAGCCAGAGTGCTGAGTCAGGCCGCCACCCGTTCACGCGACTTCATAGCGCGCTTCGGTGGTGAGGAGTTCGTCCTGGTATTGCCGGAAAGTGATGAAGAAGCCGCAGGGAAAGTCGCAGAACGTTGCCGACAGCTGATCTTCAAGGAACAGATCCCCCACACCAAGTCACCGGTCAGCAGCGTGCTCACCATCAGTGTCGGTGTCGGCACCATCCTCCCCAGCCATCAGGACCAGCCGTTGGCCTTCGTGGAATCGACCGATAAGAAGTTGTATCTGGCCAAGCAACAGGGCAGGAACCGTATTTGCTGATTGCACGCATTTCCTGATTGCATAGCTACCGAGTGATGCATGCCCTGCCATCGGGCATTCCTGGCATCGCAGGCCCGCTGACAGGTCCAGTATCGTGTGGCGGTAGGGATCATGAGAAGATTAAGAGATAGACCGATCGTCTATCTACCTGATAGGATTCATCAAAACAACAAAAAAGCCTGACGGCGAAAGTTGCACATGTGAAGACGCATACGGGGAATCAGGGTCACCATGCTTTGCCTTTGGAAGTCAGCGAAGGCCGTTATCGTGCACTCTTCGATTACGCCCCGGACGGTATCCTGATCGCCAATGTCCAGGGCTACTACCTGGACGCCAATCCCCGCATGTGCGAGATGCTGGGTTACAGTCGCGAAGAGCTGGTCAAGCTGCACTCCACCGACATCGTCGCTCCCTCCGAACAGCAATACGTCGAGCCGGTACTCGACGAAGTGCTTTCCACCAACCGGCACCAGCGCCTGTGGTCTTTCCAGCGCAAGGACGGTACTTTGTTCGACGCCGAAGTGTTCGTCACCACCATGCCCGACGGCAACCTGCTCGGCATGGTGCGCGACGTCAGCGAGAGCATGGCCCGCGAGCGGGAGATCACGCGTCTTTCCAATCTCTACGAAGCGCTGAGCCGCATCAATCACGCCATCGTCACGCGCTCTACGCGGACCGAACTCTTGCAGACCATCTGCCAGATCTTGGTCGAGCAAGGCGGCCTTAGCATGGCCTGGGCAAGCTGGCACAACGCGGATACCCAGCAACTGGAACCAATCGCGGTGGCGGGCGACGATGCCGGTTATATCCGGACGATCAAGATCTATGCGGACGAACGTCCGGAAGGCATGGGGCCGTCCGGCATGTGTTTCCGCACGGGCGAACCGTTCATCTGCAACGACATGCAGCATAACCCGATCACCCTGCCCTGGCGCGATGAGATCCTGCGACGCAACTTCAAGGCGTCTGCCGCTTTCCCGATCCGGCAGGAGGGGGCGGTGCGCGGCGTACTCAACGTGTATTCGGATCGCACCGAATTCTTCCATCAAAAAGAGATCGCCCTCCTGCTGGAGGCCAGTAGCGATACCGCCTTCGCGCTCGATAACCTTGCCCGCGAAGAGGCCCGTCACCAGGCCGAATCGGTTGCACGCAATGAGCGGCGATTCTCCGAGACCATGGTCGAGAGCATGCCCGGCATCCTCTATTTCTATGATGGGGAAGGGCGCTTCCTGCGCTGGAACAAGAACTTCGAGACCGTCTCCGGTTACTCCGCCGAAGAGATCGCCACCATGCACCCGCTGGACTTCTTCTCGGAGAAGGAGAAGCCCATGCTGCAGACCCGCATCGGCGAGGTGTTCGAACGTGGCGAATCCTCGGTCGAGGCCGCGTTCATGAGCAAGGACGGCACGCTCAGGCCACACTTCTTCACCGGGCGTAAAGTGCGGTTCAACGGCATGGATTGCCTGGTCGGTGTCGGCATCGACATCACCGATCGCAAGCAAGCGGAATCGAGGCTGGCGGAAAGCGAGCAAAAATACCGCGAGCTGGTCGAGCTGGCCAACAGCATCATCCTGCGCTGGGACGCCGAGGGCAGGATCACCTTCCTCAACGAGTACGGGCAGAAGTTCTTCGGCTATACGCTGGAGGAGATCATCGGCCGACAGGTGATCGATACGCTGGTGCCTGACACGGACAGCGAGGGGCGCGATCTCAAATCGCTGATGCAGCAGATCTGCGCCAACCCCAAGGCATTCGAGCACAACATCAACGAGAACGTGAAGCGTGACGGCGAGCTGGCCTGGGTCGCCTGGACCAATAAATTCGTCAGCGACGAAGACGGCAACATCCTGGAGATCCTCAGCATCGGCAGCGACATCACCGAACAGCGCGAGGCCGAACTGGCGATCCAGGAGCTCAACGCCACGCTGGAACAGCGCGTCATCGAGCGCACCGAAGAACTGAAGACCGCGCTGGTGCGCGCAGAAGCCGCGGACAAGATCAAATCGGCCTTCCTGGCCACCATGTCGCACGAGTTCCGCACGCCGCTCAACTCCATCATCGGCTTCACCGGCATCATCCTGCAGGGGCTGACCGGACCCTTGAACGAGGAGCAGACCAAGCAGCTCAACATGGTGCGCGGCAGTGCCCGTCACCTGCTGGAACTGATCAATGATGTGCTGGATATCTCCAAGATCGAAGCCGGGCAACTCGAGGTGCACCCGCAGCCCTTCGATCTCAAGGAATCCCTGGAGCGGGTGGTCGCCTCGGTCCGCCCCATGGCCGAGAAGAAGGGGCTGACCCTCTCGATGTCGATGGCGGAGGATATCGGCGACATGGTGAGCGATCGCCGCCGGCTGGAACAGATCCTGCTCAACCTCGTCAACAACGCCATCAAATTCACCGAAAAGGGTGGTATCCATCTGTCCGTCGACAGGACCACGATGATGGACGAAGAGCGCGGAGAGGCGCAGCCCGCCGTGAAGTTCTGCGTGAAGGATACCGGCATGGGCATCAAGCCCGAAGAGCTGGGGGCCTTGTTCCAGGCATTCCACCAGATCGACTCCGGCCTCACCCGGCAATACGAAGGGACTGGCCTGGGGCTGGCGATCTGTCGTCGACTCGCTACCTTGCTCGGTGGCGATGTCAATGCCACCAGCGAATGGGGCAAGGGCAGCGAATTCACCGTGATCCTGCCATTACATGCGGAGGCTGTCAGCACATGAGCACCCATATCCTGATGATCGAAGATAACGAACAGAACCGTTATCTGGCGACGTTCCTGCTCAAACAACACGGTTTCGAGATCGTCTCTGCATTCGATGGCCCCAGCGGCATCGACATGGCGAGGGAGAGGGTACCCAGCCTGATCCTGCTCGATATCCAGTTGCCGGGGATGGATGGATATGCCGTGGCACGTGCGCTGCGCCATATCGCCGCCCTCGACGATACGCCCATCGTCGCAGTCACCTCCTATGCCATGGTGGGCGACCGGGAAAAGGCGCTGGAAGCCGGCTGCAACGGCTACATCGAGAAGCCGATCAATCCGGATACCTTCGTCTCGGAGATCGCCAGATTCCTGCCAACCCACCCTACAGATGAAGGCCAGTCATGACTCGCATCCTCATCGTCGATGACAAGGAAGAGAACCTCTATTACCTGCAGGCCCTGCTCAAGGGTCATGGATATGAGGTCGTTGACGCGAAACACGGCGCAGAAGCCCTGGTCAAGGCAAGACAGCAATTGCCGGATGTCATCATCTCCGATTTGCTGATGCCGGTGATGGATGGCTATACCTTGTTACGGCACTGGAAGGTGGACAACACGCTCAAGCGCATCCCTTTCATCGTCTACACCGCCACCTATACCGAACCCGAGGACGAGCGGCTGGCATTGAGCCTGGGTGCCGATGCCTTCATCCTCAAGCCCGCCGAACCCGAGGACTTCATCCAGCGGCTGCACGAAGTGGAGAACAAGGTGGCCAAAGGCGTTCCCGCCCAACCGAGCGCAGCGACCGAAGAGAACCTGCTCAAGGTCTACAGCGAGACCCTGATCCGCAAACTGGAAGAGAAGACCCTGCAACTGGAGCAGGCCAATCGCGAACTGCAGCTGGATATCGCGAGGCGCAAGGAGGCCGAGGACAAGATCGAGCATCTGGCGTTCTATGACCCGCTGACCGGCCTGCCGAACCGCAGACTGATGCAGGACCGACTGCAGCATAGTTTTGCCGCGGCCTCGCGCCACCATCTGCAAGGTGCGTTATTGTTCATCGACCTCGATCATTTCAAGAACCTCAACGATACCAAAGGCCATAATTTCGGCGACAGCCTGTTACGCATGGTAGGCGAGCGACTGCAGGCCTGCGTGCGAGAAGGGGATACCGTGGCGAGGCTGGGTGGCGACGAGTTCGTCGTCATCCTGGAGAACCTGAGCGAGAACCCGGAGCAGGCGGCCGCGATGGCCGAGGCGGTCGGCGAGAAGATCCTGGATACCTTGGGTCAACCTTACGCCATTGCCGGAGACGATTACCACTGCACAGCGAGTATCGGCGTCAGCCTGTTCAAACGTCAGGAGACCTCCGTCGAGGAATTGATCCGACGCGCCGATACCGCCATGTACGAGGCGAAGAACAGCGGTCGCAATACCTTGCGCTTCTATGACCCGGCCATGCAGGCCGCACTGGAGGCGCGACTGCAACTGGAGACTGATCTGCGGCATGCCCTCGCCGAAGGGCAGTTCAAACTGTATTTTCAACCACAGGTGAACGATCAGGGCGAGGTCTTCGGTGCCGAGGTCCTGATCCGCTGGATCTCGCCGCAAAAGGGGCTGATCCCGCCCATGCAGTTCATCCCGCTCGCCGAAGAGACCGGCCTCATCGTGCCGATCGGCAACTGGGTGCTGCAAGCCGCCTGCGACCAGTTACTGGATTGGCGCAAGGACCCCCGTACGGCGCGTTTGCAGTTGGCCGTCAACGTCAGTGCACGGCAGTTCCACCAGGCTGATTTCATCGAGCAGGTATTGCAGATCCTGATCGATAAGAAAGTGGATCCCAGCCGTCTCAAACTGGAATTGACCGAGAGCCTGGTGCTGGACGACATGGATGCCGCCATCACCAAGATGAATGCCCTCAAGGAGGCCGGCATCAGTTTCTCGATGGACGATTTCGGTACCGGCTATTCTTCGCTGACTTACCTCGCGCAATTGCCACTGGCCCAGCTCAAGATCGACCAATCCTTCGTACGTAACGCCTTATCCAACCACGGCAGCGCCGTGATCGTGCAAACGGTGCTGGGCATGGCGTTGAACCTGCATATGGAAGCCATCGCCGAGGGCGTGGAGACCGACGCCCAGTATCGCTTCCTCAGGGAACACGGCTGCAAGCTCTACCAGGGCTATTTCTTCGGCAAGCCAGTGCCGATCGAGGAATTCTCCTACGCAGAGAAGAAGGACCTATTGGTCCATTGATCTCTGCACCTGAGCCCTGCTATCGATCCTTGCGGGTGATCGCTGGCTTCAAGCAGCGACCGTTCGGATCAGGGATTGAGTTGCAGGCGCTTGCGCAATGTGAACTTGCGTGAAGCGCGGATGCGGCTCAGCAAGTTGGCGCGATGGCCGGTGAACCAGCTGTAGAAGCTCCAGACGATGGCGATGACGAAGGCGCTGACGCCACCGATCACGGCACCTTCGTAGGCGAATGCGAACCAGCCTAAAGCTGCGACAAAAGAGGCGAAGACGGTCGGGATAACGACCTTGATGAAGTAGTGCGCTAACATGGGTTTCCTTGTGGGAGTTGAATAAACATGAGCCCTGGGTAAGGGCTCAATGCAATGCATGGTAGCGGAACGATGTTTCAGAATTATGTCTGTGGGGCGAAACCGTACTGATTCTTGCCGGATATCTTGGCTTGATACATCGCGCCATCGGCACTCGCCACGATATCGTTGACGTTCTTTGCGTGCTTGGGATAGGTCGAGATGCCGATGCTGACCCCCATCCAGATATCCTGGCCCGCCATCGACATGATGGGTTTATCCAGCGCGCTGATGATACGGCCAGCCAGGATCACCAATTCCTTCTGTTCCTTGTAATCCTGTACGACCAGGGCGAACTCGTCGCCCCCGACACGGGCTAGGAAGTCGGATTCGCGCAGGATGGCGGTGATCCGGGTGATGGTGGCCAGTAGCGCATCGTCCCCGGCATCGTGGCCGAAGCGGTCGTTGATCAATTTGAAGCCGTCCAGATCCATGTAGAAGAGCGCATATTGTTTTTTCGTGCGCGCTGCCTGCGCATGGACTTTATTCAGGTATTCATCGAAATTGCGACGGTTGGGCAAGTGCGTCAACGCGTCATGCATGGCGATATCACGGAGTTTTTCCGCGCGTTCGATGTTTTCGACCGCGTGTTCGAACAGCCAGATGGTTCGCTTGTAACTCCAGTACAGGATACTGACAATCAGCAACAGGATGACGAAGGTCGCCAGCGCCAATTGCTTCAAGCGACTGATGATCTTTCGCTCGATCTGCTTGCCTTCCTTGACCAGCGCATCGTCGGCCGATTTCAGCAGCAGCCGGATCTCGTCCATCACGCGCCTGCCCTGGTCCTTGGCTAGACGTAGATGCGGCGCATACGCGCCGGAGTTCAGCTCGAGATTGAGCGATCTCTCGATGATCTCGAATTTCTGCCCGATCAGCACCGAGAGCCTGCTCATGGGGGCATCCAGATTGGGGAACGCGGAGCGCGCCGTGTATAGATCTGCTTGGATCCTGTCGATGTTCTTCACCGCGGCCTCGTAGGGTTCGAGGAATTCGGTCCGGCCTGTCAGCAGGTAGCCTCGCTGGCCGGTCTCGGCGTCGATCACCGTATTGAGGATGCCGCTGATCTTGTAGCGCGTCTCTTCGATCTGCACTTTTCGCTCACCGACTTCGATCAGGTCCTGGGCGACATAGAATACCCAGCTCATCGTCGCGACCATGATCAATGAAACGATGATCAGCGGCACGAGGATCTGCTTGCGATGATTCAGCTGCGTTAGTGGTCCGTTCTCCATGCTCTCTTCTTATCGTTGTGCTTCGCCTGATGCATCCGGCCCGGTCAAGGGATGCAGACATCCCCGTGATCACCGTATCTTCAGCCTACGCCGTATCTGACCGTTTCAAAAGCAGAAAGTGAGGCCGTAGCATGCATTTTCAATAAGGTGCGCGCGTGAACCAAACTGCCGGAGACCGGTCATGACAATGCAGTTGTAAACGATTTACTTTAACTATCATAGTAATTTGTAATATATATTTTACTAATTGATTGTTGCCCCCTAGAATAGCGTTTCTCAATTTTATCCATCCCATTTCATCCACTTTCAAGGAGCTAAGTATGAGCAATCTGATCAACACCCAAGTACAACCGTTCAAGGCCAATGCCTTCCATAACGGCAAGTTCATCGAAGTCAGCGATGCCGATCTGAAGGGCAAGTGGTCTGTCGTGATCTTCATGCCAGCCGCCTTCACCTTCAACTGCCCGACCGAAGTCGAAGATGCGGCTGACAATTATGCAGAGTTCCAGAAGGCAGGCGCCGAGGTCTACATCGTGACCACCGACACCCACTTCGCGCACAAGGTATGGCATGAGACCTCCCCAGCCGTAGGCAAGGCCAAGTTCCCGCTGGTCGGCGATCCGACCCACCAGCTGACCCGTGCTTTCGGCGTGCATATCGACGAAGAAGGTCTGGCACTGCGCGGTACGTTCGTCATCAATCCTGACGGTGTCATCAAGACCCTGGAGATCCATGACAACGCCATCGCGCGTGACGTCAAGGAGACCCTGCGTAAGCTGAAGGCTGCGCAATACGTCGCCAACAACCCAGGTCAAGTCTGCCCAGCCAAGTGGAATGAAGGCGCAGCGACGCTGACCCCATCCCTGGACCTGGTCGGCAAAATCTAAGTAGCAAGCATAAGCAGTAGACGCCCGGGCGCTTTGCCCGGGCAGTTTCACCCCGTAACACCAAAAGGACAATCAAGGAACCTCATCATGTTGGACGCCAATATCAAGAATCAGCTGCAGGCTTATCTGGAAAAAGTGACCCTGCCGATCGAGATCGTCGCCAATCTGGACGACAGCGATAAATCGCGCGAGATGCTGGAGATGCTCCAGGATATCGCCGGTCTATCCAGCAAGATCACGCTCGAACAGCGCCGTGATGCCGATGAGCGTGCTCCTTCGTTCTCCCTGAACCGCCCCGGGGAAAAGATCGGCCTGCGTTTCGCCGGTATCCCGATGGGCCATGAATTCACTTCGCTGGTGCTGGCCTTGCTGCAAGTCGGCGGCCATCCACCCAAGCTGGAACCGGAAGTCATCGAGCAGGTTAAACAGCTCGAAGGCAGTTTCCATTTCGAGACTTTCGTCTCGCTGACCTGCCACAATTGCCCGGAAGTCGTGCAGGCCTTGAACCTGATGGCCGTACTCAACCCGAACATCACCCATGTGATGATCGACGGTGGCCTCTACCAGAAGGAAGTCGAAGCGCGCCAGATCATGGCGGTACCGACCATCTACCTGAATGGCCAGGAGTTCGGTGCCGGGCGCATGGAGCTGGGCGAGATCCTCGCCAAGATCGACACCGGTGCCGCCAAGCGCGATGCCGAGAAACTCTCGACCAAGGCGCCCTATGACGTGCTGATCGTCGGTGGTGGTCCCGCAGGCGCTTCCGCTGCAGTCTATGCGGCGCGCAAAGGCATTCGTACCGGCATCGTCGCCGATCGTTTCGGCGGCCAGGTGATGGATACGTTGGGGATCGAGAACTTCATCTCAGTCAAGGCCACGGAAGGCCCTAAGCTGGTGATGGCGCTGGAAGAGCACGTCAAGAGCTACGACGTCGACATCATGAACCTGCAGCGCGCGCAGGCACTGGCCAAGCACGGTAACAGCGACTATCTGGAACTGAAGCTCGAGAACGGGGCGACCCTGAAGAGCAAATCCGTGATCATTGCTACCGGCGCACGCTGGCGCGAGATGAACGTGCCCGGCGAGCAGGCTTACCGCGGCAAGGGCGTGGCCTACTGCCCACACTGCGACGGCCCGCTGTTCAAGGGCAAGAACGTCGCGGTCATCGGTGGGGGTAACTCCGGTGTGGAAGCAGCGATCGACCTCGCCGGCATCGTCGGCCATGTCACCCTGATCGAGTACAACACCAAGCTCAAGGCCGATGCCGTGCTGCAGAACAAGTTGTTCAGCCTGCCCAACGTCAACGTCGTCATCAACGCGCAGACGATGGAAGTGACCGGCGACGGGCAAAAGGTCAACGGCCTGCTGTACAAGGACCGCGACACCGGCCACGAGCACCACCTGGCGGTCGAAGGCGTGTTCGTGCAGATCGGTCTCTTGCCCAACACCGACTGGCTGAAAGGCACCGTCGATCTCAGCAAGTATGGCGAGATCAAGGTCGATGCACATGGCCAGACCTCCTTGCCGGGCGTGTTCGCCGCCGGTGATGTGACGACCGTGCCTTACAAGCAGATCATCATCGCCATGGGCGAGGGTTCCAAAGCAGCGCTCGGTGCCTTCGATTACCTGATCCGTCAGGACTGAGCCTCACCGAGAGATACGAAAAAGCCAGCGCAAGCTGGCTTTTTCGTTGCGGCTTCAGGATTTGACCTAGGGCAAATGCCCATTTGCCTGCGTGCTATATTGAAGCTTCTCCTTAGCAGGCGTTGTCCATGGCACGCATTTCCAAACTCGATCCTCACGGTCAGATCCAGGCTTCGCCGCCTGCCCCCTGCGCGCCGTTATGGCGGCTCGGGTTTAGACCGTTCTATCTGCTCGCCGCCGCTTTCGCGGTGCTGGCGATCCCGTTCTGGCTTGCCAATTACTTGGGCTGGCTGGTCACTCCCATCCATGTCGATGTCTTCTGGCACGCGCATGAGATGGTGTTCGGCTTCGCCGTTGCCGTCATCATCGGCTTCCTCTACACCGCAGGGCGCAACTGGACCGGGCTGTGGACGCCGCGCGGTCATCAACTGGCCCTGATCGCAGGCCTCTGGCTATTGGGAAGGCTGGCGATGTTGCTGGCTGATCCCCGTCTCGCCGCCGTGGTCGACCTCGCCTTCCTGCCGGCAGCCGCATGGCCGCTGTACCGGGTATTGGCGCGGGGGCAGAACAAGCGCAACCTGATGCTGCTCGTCATCCTCTTCATGCTGTGGATCGCCGATCTTATCTATCACGGCTGCCGCCTCGGGATGCTGACGTCATCGCCGCTGATGGCGATCGAAGCGGCCATCCTGGTGATCGTGATGCTGGAATCGGTGATCGGCGGGCGCGTGATCCCCCCATTCACCACCAATGCCATCGGCCAGCCGCGCGCGACGATCCGTCCGCGGTTGGATCGTTGGGTGATCGGTACCACGGCGACGACCCTGCTGGTCTGGTTGCTGCCATCGCCCGGCTGGCTGGTGCTGATGACGGCCAGTGTCGCGGCCATCCTCCATGGGCTACGACTCAGCGGCTGGCGCACACGTCACGTATGGCGCCATCCGCTACTCTGGATCCTGCACCTCTCGTATGCCTGGATCCCGATCGGACTGGTGTTGCTGGGGCTATCAGCCATGAACATCGTCACTGTCAGTGCTGCGTTCCATGCGTTGGCGGTGGGTTCGATGGCCGGCCTCATGGTCGGCATGATCACGCGCACCGCGCTCGGTCATACCGGTCGGCCGCTCGCTGCCGGCCTGCCAGAAATCGTCATGTACGGTTTGATCTTGTCGGCTGCCATTGCCAGGACAGCGGCGGCACTGGTGCCGCCAGCGCTCTATCAATCTTTGCTCATCTTCAGCATGCTCTGCTGGTCAGCGACGTTCGCGGTCTATCTGGCGGTGTATGGGCCCTATCTCGTCAACGCCCGGATAGACGGACTGGAAGGCTGAAGCCAAAGGTGGATTGAAAGACCGGGCCTCAGAAACAAGAACGCCAGCAGAAGCTGGCGTTGTTCATGATCGAGCGCAATGACCGAATCAGCTCAATCCACCTTCTTCGCGATCCAGTAGAGGATCACGCCGATCACGATCAGGATACCAATCAGGGTGTAGATACCGGCAGCGCCTTGGACTTCCATGTTTCCTCCCGTTATGTCGATGGTGTTGTCGATGGCGTAGTGGTCAGCTAGCGAATGGAACGTGCCGAAAGCACCCTATGCCGAGGCCATTATGGCCCAAAAAAGCGGCGCAGGTCTACGGAGGCAACGCACCCTGCAGAGCACCGTCCTTGAGTTTTTGTAACAGCGTACGTACCGGCGTCGGCAATGCGGCACCGATGGCGTCATCGACCGCCATCCAGATCGCCGGCGAAGCAGGGACGAGGGTGTCGGCTTGCAGTACGCGCAGGGGCTGCGGCGTGATCGCGAGCTTGAAATGGGTAAAGGCGTGGCTGAGCACAGGCATTGGCGGAAGGGGCTCAACAGTAAGGCCGTAACGGCTGGCGGCGACGTCGACCGGGGATATGTCCGTGGCCGCTTCCGGCAGAGACCATAGCCCGCCCCAGATGCCGCTGGACGGACGTTTCTCCAGCAGGATCTCATCGCCGCGCAACAACAACAGCATCATGGTCTGTCGCTGCGGCGCAGCTTTGCGTGGTTTCGATGCCGGTAGTTCTTTCGTGCGGCCTTGCGCGAACGCCAGGCAGGTCTGCTGTAGCGGGCAACTCGGGCATTGCGGGCGACTACGCGTGCACAGCGTGGCGCCGAGATCCATCAATCCCTGGGTGTAAGCGACCATGTTCTGCGCCGGCAACAGTGCTTCGGCCAGCCCCCACATCTGCTGCTCGACCTTGGGTGTGCCGGGCCAGCCGTCGATCAGGAAATGCCGCGCGAACACGCGTTTGACGTTGCCGTCGAGGATGGGCTGCGGACTATCGAAAGCGAAGGAGAGGATGGCGGCTGCAGTCGAACGGCCGATCCCCGGCAAGGCCTGCACGGCGGTGAATTCGCGGGGAAATATGCCGCCGTGGTCATCCATGACGATCTGTGCCGCGTTATGGAGGTTGCGGGCTCTCGAGTAATAGCCAAGACCGCTCCAGTATTGCAGGACTTCTTCCTGTTCTGCGGCAGCGAGGCTGGCGAGGGTGGGGAAACGTTGCATGAACCGCTGGTAATAGCCGATGACGGCACTGACCTGCGTTTGTTGCAACATGATCTCCGATATCCAGATGGCATAGGGATCCCGTGTATTTTGCCAAGGCAAGTCATGGCGACCATGCAGTTTCTGCCAGGCGATCAACCGGGTCGCGAATTCAGACATGGGCTACGCAGCCTTCATGAGCAAGCGGCACGGAGGCGAAGTACGAGCTATTCAATAAACACAGAAGCAAGAGGAGATCACTCATGAAATTTCGCTATATATTACTGCTGGTAATGGCTTTATCATTAGGCGGCTGTCACTTCCATGGCTTCCACCATGGTCATGGACACGGGCATGGTCACCATCATAAACACGGTGGTCACGGACATGGCCGTTAACCTGCATAGTCCTCTGGATTATCGCATCATCAACACAGGGAAATAACGATGAAATTCTTGAGTCTGCTTCTCATCTCGGTAGCGCTGGTATTGAGCGGCTGTTACCACCACGGCCATTCGCGCCCACCAGGCCATGACCGCCACGGCCCGGGCAATAGCGAGAATGCGCCAGGCCATAACAAGCATGACGGCTACGGCAATAGCAACGGCCAAGGCCAGAACAATGGCAATAAGAAGAAAGGCAACGGTAACTAAGCCGTTACGTTCCGATTGGCGTTGAGCCAGTCGAGTACGTCGTCGATGTTTCTATCCGGTGGGAACACCGGGTAGAAATATTTTCTAATGACTCCGTCCCGCACGATCAGGGTCACTCGCTTGTGCAGTCTAGACCCGCCCACCTCGAAGGTCGGCAATCCCAGCGCATCCGTCAATCCCAGTCCAGAGTCACTGATCAAGGCGAAGGGCAGATGCAGCCTGTCAGCTGCTTCCTGTTGGTACGCGGTCGATTGCGCACTCATGCCATAGACCTCGACATCCAGCGTCTTCAGTTCCGCGAAACGATCCCGAAATCCGCAGCTTTGCGGTGTACAGCCACGCGCACCCGGAATAGCGTCCCATCCGTCTGGTAACGCCACGCCGGGCCGTCCTGTCATCGGATAACAATACACCACCACCCAACCGGGGACGGCGCTCAGGTCGATCTCGCGACCATCGGTGGTGGGAAGTGAAAAGCTGGGTAAGGCTTTACCGGCAAGATGCCGGCATGCACCGTCGTCTTGCGGGATGGGTAGGCCCGGAGGTAGTTGCCCGTAGTCGGCAGGTGGATCGGTTCGCGTCATGGCTGTCAGCCCGGCGTCAGACGTGGCAATGTTGAAGAGGACGTTCTAAAGACCGAGCAAGTCGTTAAGCTTTTGCTTGGCTTTCTCTTCCTTGGTCAGCGGCTTTTCCGCGGGGGCAGGCGCGGTTGTGGTGCTGCCGGGTGCAGGCGCCGGGGCGGGCTCTGTCTTCTTCTGCCCACCAAGCAGGGATTTCAAGGCTTCGCCTTTGCTACCGCCAACGCTATCGAGCACTTTCTTCTGTGCCGCGGCAGTGGCGAGTCCGGCGAAATCGATGCCATAACTGGGCTTGGCGAAGGTACCGCTGAGTTTCACCGGCACGGTGAGGCCGTTGAGTTCTTCCAGCCCGGCACCGCCCTGGCCCTTGAGCGATGCGACCACGGTCGGTTTGGCCAGGTAATTGATGGTCTCGTTGGCGATGTCGATATCGCCGGCGCCAGTGACCCGCAGCAAGGGAGACTTCATGCTCAAGTCCTCGTTATGGGCAACACCGTTCTTGATATCGAAGCTGGCGATCATCTCGCTGAAATCGGTCTGTTTGGTCTTGTCGCCTTCCACCTTGGTCTGGCCTTGCGATTTCAGCACATTGAGTTTCTCCTTGGCACCGCGCAAGGTACCGGCGATGTCGATCCCCTTCACCGCGCCATCGGCCAGATTGACGGCGGCCTTGCCGTTCAGCGCTTTCTTCAGTGCGCCAACGGTCGCGCCCTGGGTGTTGACGTCCACGCTTAACGTACCCTTGCCGCTCAGCATGTCATTGTTGATGGCGTCGGTGAGCAGAGGCCCGATGGCGATGCCTTTCATGTCCTGCTTGAAACTGATATTGGGCGTGCTGCGCGCATCGACCTTGAGTGCGCCGGCCATGGCGCCCTCATAGAGATTCGCGGAGAACGGCGACAGGTTGGCGACGCCGTTCTCGGCATCCAGCTTGATGCGGACATTGGTACTCTTGACGTTGGCTAGCTTGAGCCAGCCGATACGCAGTTCGCCGTTGGCGTTGATCTTCTTCAGGGCGCTGAGGTCGATCGGCGCGTTGGGGTCGCTCTTCGCAGGGGTCTTGTCCTTGGCTGGCTTGGCGTCGGTCTTGGTGATGTAGCGGTCGGCATCCAGTTTGTCGATATCGAGATCGAAGTTGTAGACCGGGTTGGCGAAGCGGCTGATACCGAATGCGCCCTTGATGTTGGTGTCGTCAAGCTTGACCGAGAACGGGCTGATGCGCAGTTGCTGGCCATCCGCCTTCACACCGAGGTTGAGGCCGGTCAGCTTGTAGTTCTGGTAGATGAGGTTGGCAATGCTGACCTTGCCTTCCAGCAGCAGGTTGGCCAAAGCCGACAGGTCGGCAGGCTTGTCGCCGTTCGCGGTGGTGGCGGAGGGCTTGCTCTCTTCGGGTGCCGATTGGTTGCCCAGCAACTTGTTGAGGTCCAGGGTATCGGCATTGAGGTTGAAGCGGATATTGGGTTTGGCGAACCCGTTCACGGCGACATCACCCTTGAGGTTGGTGTTGTCGATATTGAGGTTGAAATCGCTACTCGCCCGCTCCTGCTTGAGGTCGGCATCGGCCTTGAGGGCGAAGGTCCCCTTGATGCCACCATTGGGTAAGGCGGGGTCGCGGATATCGAGGTTGCCGGCCAGTTTCGGCAAGGCGAAGATCAGCTTCTCGATATTGCCGGTGAACGGCGAACTGAACTTGCCTTCCATGCTGCGCTGCCCTTGCTTGGCGGAGACTTCGCCGCTGATGCCGCTGCTCTGGAATTCACGTGGCGAGCCTTTGATGTCGGCCAGCTGCAGTTTGGCCTTGAGCGTATCGCTACCTTTTTCCTGGCTGAGGTCGACCGATACCTTGCCGCCGGAGACCTCGTCCTTCTGCACGATCAACTTCGGCGCACTGACCTCGGCGGCCAGGGTCGCGCCTTTCTGCTTACCGGATACCGCCAGCTTGAGGCTATCGACCAGGAATTCCATGGTCTCGGGTTTGGCGTCGACATCGCCGGAGAGCTTGATGTCGGCATCGGAGACGTCGGCCAGGTCACCCTTGACGCTGGCATCGAGGCCTTTCACCACATAGTGTTTCTGTTCCGGATCCGCCATGAAGTTGCCTTGGGCGGTGATGTCCGCCTTGACTTTGGGCTTGCTGGCTTCCACGGTGAAATCGGTGGCGAGGTCGAAAGGTTCGGCCAGCGCGACATGGCCGGTCTTGAGGTTGAACTTGCTCAGGGCATACGTGGCATCTGCCTGCTCATCGGTGAAGGTCACGGCCGAATCGGTGACGTTGACGCCGTCGATATCGAACTTGATCTGCTCGGATTCCTCTTCATCCTTGCTCAGCAGGTCGTCGAGGTTGGTGGTGCCATCCTTGTAGCGGACGATGTTGGCGCGCGCGCCATCGACATAGACGGTGTCCACGACGAGCTGCTTTTTCAGCAAGGGCAGCAGGGCCAGCGAGACCTTGAGGCCCTGGACCGAAGCGAATTCCTTGTCACTTTTGTGTTCGGAGAGTGTGATCTTGCCGAGATCGGCGCCGATCTTCGGCCAAAATGCCAGCTTGATGTCGCCTTCGATGTTCAGGGTGCGTTGCTTCTTCTCCTGCACCAGCTTGACCACCAGCGGCTTGTAATCGTTGGGATTGAAGGTCGCGGCGACGATGGCGACGACCACGATCAGCAACAGCGCCAGGCTGCCGATACCGATCAGAGCGAATTTAAGGAATCTGTTCATCTTGAAGCCCTATCTGCGACGATGGATCGAAATAAATTCTAACACTCACTACTAGGTGACTGTGCCTTTCACCAGAGGTTCGGCATGTGATTGACGGCTTCCGCGCCGAAGTACCAGGCGAGATAGAAGAAGTAGCCGAAGTAGAGCGCAGTGAGGATCAACCACAGGAATGAGATCAACACCATCAGGCCATCCTGTTCGAACTGGCCGAAGGCATAGAACAGCACGGCGAAACCCGGCAAGGTGTTGTTGAACGGCAGCACGCCGAACGGGATCGCCATCAGCACGCCGGCCGACAGCAGGATCAGGCCGCCGATCTTCTGGCCGCGCGAGCCTGCGGTGAGCCAGGTAAGGCGGGGGCGGGTGAATTTCTTGACCAGCCTGACGACCTTGAGGCAGACCTTGGTCAGGATGCGCCAGCTGCGTTCGCTCATCTCCACGGCACGCATACGCTGGGGCAACGCCGGCGACTCGTGGCCTCGCAACAATTGCCATCCCAGTACCGCATAGGTGACGCCACCGAGGATCGTCAACGGCCCCATGGGCACGGGCTGCAGATAGGGCAGGGCCAGAATCATGGCGATCAGTGCGAAGGCGGCGTGATCCAGTGAATCCAGTGCTTCCCCGAGTGACAAGGGCCGGCTTTTGGCCTGCTCGGCGAAGTGGTTCAGCGTGGCGACGATCTGGTCATAGTTGGTGGTCATGCAAGCCCGACGAAATAGGTCAGCACGATGATACCGAAGATGATGCGATACCAGGCGAACACACGGAAATCGTGATTGGAGACATAGCGCAGTAAGGTCTTGGTGGCGATCAGCGCGGCGACGAAAGCGGTGACGAAGCCGACCACGAACATCGGCAGATCGTGCACATCCAGCAAGCCCCAGTTCTTGAACAGGTCATAGGTGGTGGCGGCCAGCATGATGGGAATGGCGAGAAAGAAGGAGAACTCGGTGGCCGCCTTGCGCGAGAGGCCGAACACCACACCGCCAAGAATGGTGGAGCCGGCACGGGAGACGCCAGGGATCAGCGCGCAGCATTGAGCGATACCGATCTTCAACGCATGCTTCCAGTCCATGTCGTCCACTGTTGGCGTGTCGACCTTGGGTGCCCAGCGTTCGATCGCCAGGATGACGAAACCGCCGAGGATCAGGGCGATCGCCACGGTGATCGGCGAGAACAGGTGTTCCTTGATCATGTCGTGGAAGATGAGACCGAGGATGGAGGCCGGCAGGAAAGCGATGGCGATGTTGGCGATGAAACGTTGCGCGCTCGGCTGGCCGATGTTGGCCGCCACGTTCTGCAGGCGTTGCCGGTATTCCCAGCAGACAGCGAGGATGGCGCCGAGCTGGATGACGATCTCGAACACCTTGCCCTTGTCGTCGTTGAAGTCCAGCAGGTCGCCGACGATGATCAGATGGCCGGTGCTGGAGACCGGCAGGAACTCGGTGGCGCCTTCGACGACACCGAGGATGAACGCTTTCAATAAGAGGATCAGGTCCATAGCACTCGTAGAGGTTAGTGGGTGGATGAGGCGGCGCGGATAGGGTCGCGCATCAGTCTTTTCTCAGCATGGAGAGCGCATGCAGCAGCAGCCCGGATTGGGTGCGGGGCACCTTGCCGTTAGGGGTCAGGCGATCAACCACGGTTGGCAGGTACCTGGCGAGCTTCTCGGCGACTTCCTTCGGCGGCAGGTCGAACTCCTGGGCGATCTCGTTCAGTGCCGGCTTGCCGATCGCTTTCTGCACCTGCATCGCCGTGATCGGCATGTTCTCGCCCGTGCTGACCCAGGACGTGACTTCCTCGGCCATGCCGTTCTCGGTGAATTTATCGAGGATACCCTGCAAACCGCCATGGTCGTTGAACAACCGCATCGCAGCTTCGACCAGATGGGCCTGGTCCTGGTCACCACTGAATTTGCTGACGACGGCGCCAGCGACCTTCTGTAACAGACTCATTGCCATTCCTTTTCGTTGAAGAGAAACATGACTTCTCTCCCCGAGAGCCAGTGGCTCAGAAGCGTTCACCCGGCCGCAGGTAACGCCATTGCCCTTGCGGCAATTTGCCCAAGGTCACGCTGCCGATACGCACGCGCTTGAGGCCGACCACCTTGAGGCCGACCAACTCGCACATACGGCGGATCTGCCGCTTGCGGCCCTCACGCAGCACGAAGCGCAACTGATCCTCGTTCTGCCAGGAGACCTTGGCCGGCTTCAGCTCGACGCCATCTAGCGACAGGCCGAAGTTGAGCTTTTTCAGATTCTGTTCCGTGAGCGTCCCTTCGACGCGCACCAGATATTCTTTTTCTATGGTGGAGTTCTCGCCAATGAGCTGCTTGGCGATGCGGCCATCCTGGGTCAATACCAGCAAGCCGGTGGAATCGATGTCCAGCCTGCCTGCGGGCGCCAGGCCTTTCAGGTGACCGCGCTTGAACGTCTTGTGGGTCGAGTCCTCCTCCCACTGGTTGTCCGGGTGCACCAGCACCACGGCTGGCTCGTAACCGTCTTCCGCCTGCCCGGAGACATAACCGACCGGCTTGTGCAGCAGGATGGTGACGATCTCGGACTGGTGTTTCTCAGCTTCCCTGCTGACCTCGATATGCGCAGCCGGGTCGATGCGTGAGCCAAGCTCATCGATGACGACCCCGTTGACCCGCACCCAGCCGTTGGCGATCCATTCGTCCGCTTCGCGACGCGAACACAGGCCGAGTTCCGCCATGCGCTTGGACAGGCGCGGCATATCCGGGTTACTGGCGACGGGCTTGGGCGCGAACTTGGGGTTGGTCGCCCTGTCCTTGTTGAAGTCGCCGGGCTCGAAGCCGTCACGCATCTTGCCACCGCGCCGGGGCGTATCCCGGTCGGTCAGGCCGCGAGCGGGGCCACGTCCCATCTCCTGTCTCGAGTCACGCTTACGTTCGCCACGCTCGATGGCGCGCTCGGCCGGGGCTCGGCTATCCGGCGTGGGAGCCCCTCCGTCGCGGGGCTTGCCGTCATGGCGGTGATTGCGCTGGCGATCCGCCGGAGCACTAGTTGCTCGACCATTAGTTGTTCGACTATCGCGGGATGGCCTGGTTTCCCTTGAGGCGGATGCAGGTTTTTCCTCAGCAGCTGCCTTGGTCGTGGCACCGGGCACGACCTTAGGCGGTGGTGGCGTGGTGCGGGCGCGCCTGGCCGGATCCACGCGCCGCACCGGGGTTCTGGCCCCCGGTTTGGCCGCGTCGACATGTTCCGGGTCGCCCGGCTTCTTCTGCAGCTTGAGTGTGCTCATCCTGATGACTATCTAGACTTTCTGATAGACCTCTGCGCCTTTCTTGACGAACTCGATGGCCTTTTCCTGCATGCCCTTGGCCAGCGCCTCTTTCTCGTCCACACCCATCTTGTCGGCGTAATCGCGTACATCCTGGGTGATCTTCATGGAACAGAAATGCGGGCCGCACATGGAACAGAAGTGCGCCTGCTTGGCGCCTTCCTGCGGCAAGGTCTCATCGTGGAATTCCTTGGCCTTCTCCGGATCGAGACCGAGGTTGAACTGGTCTTCCCAACGGAACTCGAAGCGTGCCTTGGACAAGGCATTGTCACGGATCTGCGCGCCCGGATGGCCCTTGGCCAGGTCGGCGGCGTGCGCGGCGATCTTGTAGGTGATGATGCCGACACGCACGTCTTCCTTGTCCGGCAGGCCCAGGTGCTCCTTAGGCGTGACGTAGCAGAGCATGGCGCAACCGTACCAGCCGATCATGGCGGCGCCGATACCGGAGGTGATGTGGTCGTAGCCAGGCGCGATGTCGGTGGTCAATGGGCCCAGGGTATAGAACGGGGCTTCGCCACAGTGTTCCAGTTGCAGGTCCATGTTCTCCTTGATCAGGTGCATGGGCACATGACCGGGACCTTCGATCATGGTCTGTACGTCGTGCTTCCAGGCAATCTGGGTCAGCTCGCCCAGCGTCTTCAGCTCGGCGAATTGCGCTTCGTCGTTGGCATCGTAGATGGAGCCGGGACGCAGGCCGTCGCCCAGCGAGAACGACACGTCGTACTGCTTCATGATCTCGCAGATGTCTTCGAAGTGCTCGTACAGGAAGCTTTCCTTGTGATGCGCCAGGCACCACTTGGCCATGATGGAACCGCCGCGCGAGACGATACCGGTCATGCGCTTGGCGGTCATCGGGATGTAGGCGAGGCGGACGCCGGCGTGGATGGTGAAGTAGTCCACACCTTGTTCGGCTTGCTCGATCAAGGTGTCACGGAAGATCTCCCAGGTCAGGTCTTCGGCCTTGCCGTCGACCTTTTCCAGTGCCTGGTAGATCGGCACGGTGCCGATCGGTACGGGGCTGTTGCGGATGATCCACTCACGGGTCTCATGGATGTTCTTGCCGGTGGACAGGTCCATCACGGTGTCGCCGCCCCAACGGGTACCCCAGACCATCTTCTCGACTTCTTCGGAGATGGAGGAACCCAAGGCGGAGTTGCCGATATTGGCGTTGATCTTCACCAGGAAGTTACGGCCGATGATCATCGGCTCGATCTCCGGGTGGTTGATGTTGGCCGGGATGATGGCACGGCCGCGCGCGACTTCGTCACGGACGAACTCAGGCGTGATGATCTTGGGGATAGCCGCACCGAAATCGTGGCCCTTGTGCTGGGTCTGCAAGAGTTCGCTCATGTTCTCGCGGCGCTGGTTCTCGCGGATGGCGATGAATTCCATCTCCGGCGTGATGATGCCCTTGCGTGCATAGTGCATCTGGCTGACGTTCATGCCGGCCTTGGCACGCAGCGGCTTGCGGTGGAGGTTGAAACGCATCTCGGACAATTCCGGGTCATGCAGGCGTTCATGGCCGAACTTGGAGGTCGGGCCATCCAGTTGCTCGACATCGCCGCGTTCCATGATCCAGCCCGCACGCAATGCCGGCAAGCCGTCGCGGATGTCGATCTTGACGTCCGGGTCGGTGTAAGGACCGGAGGTGTCGTAGACCACCACAGGCGGGTTCTTCTCGGCGCCGAAGGCCGAAGGAGTGTCGGACAGTGAGATCTCGCGGAACGGCACGCGGATATCGGGGCGCGAGCCCTCGATGTAGATCTTCCGCGACTTGGCGAAAGGCTTGGTCGCGCCTTCGTCTACGGAGGCGGTTTCATTCAGGAACTTGGTGAGATTTTTATCTGTGGCGTTCATTGGGCTGCTCCTCGGAGAACTATTTTAGAGTGGGGAAGCAGTCCGTCTGCTTCGCTCTGTGGCTGGTAATGAGGGAAGCAGTCCGTGCTTCCCTACGGCGGCATGACCCGCATCAGGTTCAAAGGGTTTATCTCACTGGAGAAGCGATAAAACTGCGCTCACCAGACCCCTAGCAATGGTGTAAAAGTACTTGAAAAACAGCAGAAAAGCAAGGTGAATAGGCCACTCGGCCTAATTCTCCAGAGCCTTTCAGGCTATCGCGGAAGTGATCAGGTCAGTTCACCAGTTGACGACGCAGCAGGTCATATTGTGAAAGCGTGAGCTCGCGGTTAAGCAACAAACCGGGGTTCAATGTCTTGCATGTATCACTTTTCAGCTCGTACGCGATCAGCAGGCTGCAGAAGAGGTCGTCATGGCTTATCGGAGTGTCTTGGTAACGGATCAGATCACTTGTCTGGTAATCGAAGCGCTTTCCTGTCCAGAGAATGACCGGAATGTGTATTTGGGC
>CABHOJ010000029.1 GCA_902168195.1 uncultured Methylotenera sp. | reverse complement strand
TGATGGGGTGGGCGTAGGCGGTGTTGGAGCCGGCGATGAACAGGCAGGCGGTATGGTCGATGTCCTCATAGCAGGCTGGCGGGGCATCGGCGCCCAGGGTCGCTTTATAGCCGGCCACGGCCGATGACATGCAGAGGCGAGAGTTGGTATCGACGTTGTTGGTGCCGATCAGCCCCTTGGCCAGTTTGTTGAAGACGTAATAGTCCTCGGTCAACAGCTGACCGGAGATATAGAACGCCACCGCATCCGGGCCATGCTCACGGATGATGGCGGCGAACCGGTCTGCCACGTAGTCCAGGCTCTCGTCCCAGCTGGTGCGTTCTCGCGGCGCGCTGCGCGATCTGCGTAATTCCGGGTAGAGTGCCCGCGCATCGTGCCGTGCGGTCAGGTGCAACGTCGAACCCTTGGTGCACAGGCGGCCGAAGTTCGCCGGGTGATCCGGGTCGCCACGCACGCCGGTGATCCTGTCACCTTCGCTCTGGATGATGACGCCGCAGCCGACGCCGCAATAACAACAGGTGCTCTTGGTCTCGGTCACGCTCAATTACAGCTCCAGATAAACCGTACCATCTTCAACTTTGACCGCAAAACAGGCCGTGTGGCCTTCGTCAGGTTCTTCCGCATTGCCATCCGCCAGGTTGATCTTCCAGCTGTGCAGCGGGCAAGCCACCTTGTCGCCGTAGACGATGCCCTGGGACAGCGGACCGCCCTTGTGGGGACAGCTGTTGTGCAGTGCGAACACACGGTCATCCTCGGTGCGGAACACCGCGATCTCGCCCTTGGCGCTGCGGACGACCCGAGAACCCAGCTTGGGGATGTCATTGAGGGGAACGATCTTGATCCAGTTACTCATACCTTCATCACTTTCATGAAACAACCAATAGATAAATCAACAGAAAATTCAGGATCAGCGAGAACATCGCGATCCATTGCCACTTGATCAGTCGCGCCCGTGCGATCAGCGGCGTACGTTGCGGCGCCAGGATGGGTTTCAGTTCCCCGTGTTCCAGCGCCAGCAGCATCTCTTCGGCCGTCTCGAAACGCGCCCTGGGGTCGCGCGCGACCGCCTTGAGGACGATATTCTCTAGCCAGCGCGGGATATCCGGGCGATAGCGTGTAGGCACGTGCGGATCGCCGAACCGCGGATGCTGGAACGGCTCGATCTCCCCGTAGGGATAGCGGCGGGTCAGCAGGTGATAGAGCGTGACCCCTGCGGCATAGATATCGCTGCTGGTGCTCGCCGGCTCGCCCTCGAACAGTTCCGGCGCCATGAAGCTCGGCGTGCCTGGGTTCTGCATGCCGGCGATACTGCCCAGACCCGCGCTGAGCGCTACACCAAGGTCGAGGATACGCAGGCGTTGGTCGTCACCGAGATGGATGTTGGCCGGCTTGATGTCGCGATGCACGATATTGAGCCGGTGCAAGGCGCCAAGGCCGCGCATGATCTCCATGCCGATACGCGATACCTCCGTGTTGCTGAAGTGATGGCCGCTATCCAGGCGTTGCTGCAGGGTCGCACCATCGTGCCAGCTCATCACATAGTAGAGCCGGCTGCGCTTCTCCAGCGTGAGCGGCATGACCTGCACGACATAACGCGACACCACACGTTTAGCCAGCCATTCCTCATTGAGCAGGGCCTGACAACTTTCGGCATCACCGGCCAGGCCGGGTTGCAAGGTCTTCAGCACGAAGTGCTGGCCGCTGACGAGGTTGCGTACCTTGTAGAGCAAGCTATGGCGAGACTCATGCAACAATTCGACGACCTCGAAGCCATCGAGCTGTTCGCCCACTTTCATTCGCGGCGGCGGTGCCAGATCCCGACCGTCGGCCAGCAGTTCCGACAGCGTCTCCTGCCCGGGCTGTTCGATGCGCACCACCATCACCGTGGCGTTGTCGTTGCCGCCCTGGGCGATCGCGTCCCTGGTCAGCTGGTCGGCGATCATCTGCGGGTTCTCGTAGAGCCCCATGGTGGCATGGATGGCTTTCTGGCCGAGCACTTCCCATACCCCATCCGACATCAGGGCGAACACGTCACCTGCGCAAATGTCGCCATCGGCGTAATCCACGGCCAGATGCTGGTCGAGCCCGACGGCACGCTTCAGGACGTGACGCATGTCCGGTCTATCCCACACATGGTCGGTGGTCAGCAACTGCAACTGGCCCTGGCGCAAACGATAGATGCGGGTATCGCCGACATGGGCGAGGTAGTAGCGCGTACCGCGCAGGATGATCATGGACAGCGTGGTCGCCATGCCTGCCAGGTCGCGGTGCGCGGCGGCCTGCGCCAGCAACCAGCGGTTGGCGGCGTTCAGCACCTTGTCCAGTGATGCATGCACTTCCCAGGTGTCTGGTGTGGCGTAGTAATCGGAGAGCACGCTGCGCACGGTCATCTCGGCCGCTTCCAGCCCGCCGGCATTGCCGCTGACGCCATCGGCCACCACGAGCAAGGCACCTTTGGTGCTGAGCTGCTCGTCGGTGGGCGTGACGACACCGCAATAATCCTCATTGCGTTCGCGCGGGCCCGTCAGGCTGCTCTGCCCGACGGCGATCTTCAAAGACATGGCAAAGGCTCTTGAACACTGAAGGATGTCAGTTTAAACCTTTGCCGAGGTCATGGTGGCCGAACCCCAGGTCGTGCGCCAGCGCGTCTTGACGCTGCTGAGACCGACGATGGCAAGGCCAGCCAGGGCGGCGAAGATCAAGAGGCCGATCTGGTAATTGCCGGTCAGTTGCTTGCACCAGCCCAGGCTCGCTGCCAGGTAGAAACCGCCGATGCCGCCCGCCATGCCGACGAGGCCGGTCATGACGCCGATCTCCTTGCGGAAGCGTTGCGGGACGAGCTGGAACACGGCGCCGTTGCCCATGCCGAGTACCGCCATGACCGGGATCACCACCAGCAGGGAGAGCGCCAGTGTCGCCTGGCCGAAGCTCATCACGAACAGCAGCAGGCCTGCCAGGCCGTACATCATGAGCAGCGTGCGGATGCCGCCGATTCGGTCGGCGATATAACCGCCGATGGGGCGAGCGAGCGAACCAGCGAACACCGCGGCCGCGGTGCAGTACCCTGCAACGACCGGGCCAAGGCTGTAGATGTCGTTGAAATAGATGGTGAGCGAGGAGGCCAGGCCGACGAAGCCGCCAAAGGTCACGCTATAGAAGAACATGAACCACCAGGCGTCCTTGTCCTTGAGGATGGCCAGATACTGGCTCAGCGACTTCGCTGGCGGGGTATCGGGGCTGTCCTTGGCCATCACGCTATAGGCGATCAGCACGATCACCAACGGGATCAGCGCCAGGCCGAAGACGTTGGTCCAGCCGAAAGCGACGGCCAGGCCGGGCGCGAACAACGCGGCCAGCACGGTCCCCGAATTGCCGGCACCGGCGATGCCGAGGGCGGTACCCTGATGCTCAGGCGGATACCAACGGGATGCCAGTGGCAAGGCGACCGCGAAAGAGGCGCCGGCGAAGCCGAGGAAGATACCCAGCAGCAAGGCATGCTGGAAAGTGTGGATGCCGTGCAGCCAGGCGGTCGCGAGCGCCCCGATGACGATGACCTGGCCCAGCAGGCCGGCCTTCTTCGGCTGGATATGGTCGACCAGCACGCCCATGACGATGCGCAAGAGAGCGCCGGCAAGCACCGGGGTCGCGACCATCAGGCCCTTCTCGGCAGGGCTGAGTTGCAGGTCGGTAGCGATCTGCACGGCCAGCGGGCCGAGCAGCACCCAGACCATGAAGCTCAGGTCGAAATACAGGAACGCGGAGAACAGGGTGGGCTTGTGGCCTGCCTGCCAGAAACTCTTTTGCATGAAATACTCCTCAGGATGCTCGATGTTATATAGGGCTGCTTATACCGTGATCGTGTCGAATTCCGTGTGCACTTCACGCTTGTTGGCGCGCTCTGCCCAGGGGTCGACGGAACCTTGCAAGGCGAATAGCAAGCGTTCGTAGGCGGCCTTGCGGCCTTCTGCGTCTTCCAGGATGCGTTTCTTCACGTAATCGAGGCCGACGCGCTCGATCCAGTGCACGGTACGATCGAGGTAGCGGGCTTCCTCGCGGTAGATCTGGATGAAGGCGCCGGAGTATTCCAGCACTTCCTCGCTGGTCTTTACCTTGCACAGGAACTGCGCGACTTCGGTCTTGATGCCGCCGTTGCCGCCGACATAGATCTCCCAGCCGGAATCGACACCGATGATGCCAACGTCCTTGATGCCGGATTCGGCGCAATTACGTGGGCAGCCGGAGACGGCGAACTTGACCTTGTGTGGCGCCCACATGTGGTCGAACGCCTTCTCGATATCGATGCCCATCTGCGTGGAATTCTGCGTGCCGAAGCGGCAGAACTCCGAGCCGACGCAGGTCTTCACGGTCCGGATGCTCTTGCCGTAGGCATAGCCCGACGGCATGTCGAGATCCGCCCAGACGTTCGGCAGGTTCTCCTTTGTGATGCCGAGGAGGTCGATCCGCTGGCCGCCGGTGACCTTGACCATCGGCACCGCGTACTTGTCGGCCACATCCGCGATCTTGCGTAGCTGGTCGGGGGTGGTGACGCCGCCGTACATCCGCGGCACGACCGAGTAGGTGCCATCCTTCTGGATATTGGCGTGCACGCGTTCATTGATGAAACGCGATTGCGGATCGTCCTTGGCCTCATGCGGCCAGGTGGAGATCAGGTAGTAATTGAGCGCCGGGCGGCAGGTGGCACAACCGTTCGGTGTGCGCCAGCCCATGCCCTTGAGCGCGTCCGGGATGTTGAGGAATTTCTGCTGGCGGATCTGCTCGCGCACTTCCTCGTGGTTCAGGTCCGTGCAGCCACAGACGGCTTTCGAGGTTGAAGGCGGCGCATAGCCACCGCCCAGTGTCGAGGCCAGAATCTGCTCGACCAGGCCGACGCAGGAGCCGCAACTGGAGCCGGCCTTGGTCTGTTTTTTGACGTCGTCGATGGTGAACAGGCCTTTTTCCTTGATCGACTTGACGATGGTGCCCTTGCACACCCCGTTACAGCCGCAGACCTCCATCTCATCGGTCATCGCCGCGGCCTTGTTCTGGCCTTGGTGGCCGGTGTTGCCGAGCAGGCTGTCCTGTCCGAACATCAGGTGGTCGCGGATCTCATGAATGGGCTTGCTGTCACGCAGCATCTGGAAGTACCAGGAGCCATCCGTCGTATCACCATAGAGCACGCTGCCGATGATTTTGTCATCTTTAATGATCAGCTTTTTGTATACACCTCCCACCGCATCGTGCAAAACGATCTCTTCGGTCCCTTGGCCGCCACGGAAGTCGCCGGCAGAGAACAGGTCGATGCCGGTGACCTTGAGCTTGGTCGAGGTGACGGAGCCGACGTAGCGGCCGATACCGAAGTTGGCCAGGTGCGTCGCGCAGACCTTGGCCATTTCAAATAAGGGGGCGACCAGACCGTAGGAGATACCTCGGTGGGCCACGCATTCACCCACAGCGTAGATACGCGGGTCGTAGGTTTGCAGCGTATCGTTGACGACGATGCCACGATCGCAATGGATGCCGGCGGATTCCGCCAGCGCGTAATTGGGGCGGATGCCGACCGCCATGACCACGAGGTCGGCCGGGATCTCTTCGCCATCCTTGAAACGCACGGCGGTGACTCGACCGTCCTTGCCGATCAGCTGCTCGGTGTCCTTCTGCAGCAGGAACTTGAGGCCTTTGGCTTCCAGGGATTTCTGCAGCATCTTGCCGGCGGTCTTGTCGAGCTGGCGTTCCAGCAACCATTCGTTCTTGTGCACGACGGTGACGTCCATGCCCTGGATCTTGAGGCCGTTGGCCGCTTCCAGGCCCAGCAGACCGCCGCCGATGACCACGGCGCTCTTGAAGCGCTTGGAGGTGTCTATCATGGTGTCGACATCCTTGATGTCGCGGAAGCCGATGACGCCGTCCAGGTCCTTGCCCGGGATAGGCAGCATGAAGGGCTTGGAGCCTGTGGCGAGCAGCAGGCGGTCATACTCGGCGCTGGTGCCGTCCTCGGCATAGACCACACGCTTCACGCGGTCGATCTTGTTGATGTACTTGCCGACATGCAACGTGATGTTGTGCTCTTCATACCATTCGCGGCTGTTGAGGATGATTTCGTTGATGGTCTGCTCACCGGCCAGCACTGGCGAAAGCAGGATCCGGTTGTAATTGGGATGCGGTTCATCACCGAACACGGTGATCTCGTAGAAATCCGGCGCCATCTTGAGCAGTTCTTCGACTGTTCTCATGCCTGCCATGCCGTTGCCGACGACAACGAGTTTCATTTTCTTCATGTTACTGCTCCTCCAAATGATCTACTGCTATACGGTTACGCGGCGACGGCGATGAGCTCGGACAGGGCTTCCTGTCTTGCCAAGCGCACGACCTCGCCTAATACGATGATGGCGGGGCTTTCCAAGCCCTCTTGTTTCACTGCGGCAGGTAGTGCAGCCAGCGTGCTGACCACCTGCCGTTGTTGATCTGTGGTGCCTTGCTGAATCGCCGCGGCGGGCAGGTCGGATGCCATGCCGGCTTCCAGCAGGTCGGTGACGATGGCCGACAGGTATTTCATGCCCATGTAGATGACCAGCGTGGTGCCGCCGGCGACCAGTGCCTGCCAGTCGGGCTTTTCGCCGTTCTGCGTATGGCCGGTGACGAAGGTGACGCCGTGGGTGAATTCGCGATGGGTGACCGGGATACCGATACTGGCTGGGGCTGCGATGCCGCTGGTGATGCCGGGGACGATCTCGACGCTGATGCCGGCCTGCTGGATGGCTTGCATCTCCTCACCGCCACGCCCGAACAGGAACGGGTCGCCGCCTTTGAGCCGCACCACGGTCTGGCCCTGGGTGGCGAGTGCGATCATCATGCGGTTGATGAAATGCTGGGGCGTCGATTTGCAGCCGCCGCGCTTGCCGACCTCGACCACCCTGGCTTGTGGCGCATGAGCCAGCAGGGCGCGATTGACCAGGTCGTCGATGAGGATGACCTCGGCCGTCTGTAACGCCTTGACGGCCTTGAGTGTGATGAGGTCCGGGTCGCCGGGACCTGCGCCGATGAGAAAAACCTTGCCTGCCATTTTGGTGCTTATCCGTTCAATATTTATTCAAAAATTGCAATTACCATGCCAGCGATAAAACATCATTGATTACAGCTGCTTAACAAAATCTCTATCTTGCATGCACCATGACTGACGCCTCTTTAAAGTGCATATGCACCAGGTTGGAAATCAACCTGGTGCACGTTCAACTGCCGTGAAGTACGCCTAGAAGGTGTACATCGCCGTCAGCCATACCTTCTCCAGGTCCGGCTTGCGCCCCGCCGCTAGGGCGACGCGATCCTCTTCCTGGAAGTTGGCGTATTCCGCCTTCACCCAGAACTTGGGCGTGACGGTGTACGTGGCCGATACATCGAATTCCTTGCCGTACTTGTCGCCGAAACCGCCGCCGAACTTGCCGAAGTCCTCGTCCGAGTTGAAGACGTGGTATTCGGCCAGCAGTACCAGGTCGTTGATCGGCTTGCCGCCGAAGGTCACGAAGTTGTCCTTGATGCCCTGTCTCGGGGTGACGAGGAACTGGTCAGCCCAGCCCTGGAACAAGTGGTTGGTGCCGAATGGGGTCTGGAAGGCATATTGGCTGTCGTTACTGGACAGGGTCTCGTGGTCGAAACGCACGAACCAGGTCTTGTACATGGCACCGCCACCCAGTCGGTAGTAATGGGCATCGATACGGTCATCGCCGCCAGAATATTCGTCCTGCTTGGCGTATTCCGCGGTATAGAGGCCTTTCCATTCCGGCGTGAACACGCGTGCACCATCGAGACGTGCGCCCAGGGTCTTGTTGGAGGCATCTGCCGCAGCGCCCAGGCCGTTGACGCCGTTGAAGCCGAGGTCGTTGAAGTTGTTGAAGTAGCCATAGCCGATCAGCGATTCGGAAGGTGAGATGCGGTATTTGGCATTGATGATGTCCAGGTCGCCGGAACGCAGGCGGGTATTGATCTGTTTCACGCGGTCGAAATGCGCCACGGTGATCTCGGTGTCGGGGATGCTCTTGTTGATGACGGAGACACCGTCGAACACCTGCATGACCTGACGGAAGCCGATGTCCCCGATATAGCGCACGTTGTCCAGGTTGATCTGCTGACGGCCGACGCGGAATTTGGTGTTACGGATGCCGGTCCAGTCGACATACAGCTGATTGATATCGGTATTGTCCGGGTCGACGATGATCGGATGCTGGCCCTTACCCGGTTCTGCCACGCCGAGGGCGCGGTCGTCATAGCGGTTCTCGAGCTTGCTGACATCGATGATCTGCACACCGAAGCTGAGGTTATGGAACGGCGCGGTCTGCCAGCCGATCAGGCTGCGCAGGGTCAGGGCATTGCCTTTCTCGGCCTTGCCTTCCTGATCCACATGCTCGTAACGCAGGCGGAAGCTGGTCATGTTCTTGCCGGCCTTCACCGCATCGAGGAAGGTATATTCCGGCAAGGCTTCCTCTGCCTGCGCGGCGCCGATCAGACCAGCCAGCAAAACTCCCGTAAGTACTTGACGCATCTGATGAGTGGGATTACTTTTCACGTTGTTGCTCCTTAAGTAAGAGTGACATTTGGTTTTAAACCCGCTCTAAACCGGCGGGTTTTTTTTCGTGCTTAAGCTGCTTTTGCATGACGCTCGTAAAGGAAGCGCAGCACTTCCCCACGCAGGTGGTTGTAATGCGGGTCTTCCGCGAGGTCGAGGCGCTTGCGCGGACGTTCCAGGTCGACACTGAGGATCTCGCCGATGGTCGCGGCCGGGCCATTGGTCATCATGACGATGCGATCGGAAAGCAATACGGCCTCATCCACATCGTGCGTGACCATGACGGTGGTGCAGCCGGATTTGGCCATGATGCCCATCAGCTCATCCTGCAGGTTGGCCCGGGTCAGCGCATCCAGCGCGCCGAACGGCTCGTCCAGCAACAGCACTTTCGGTTCCATGGCCAAGGCACGGGCGATACCGACACGTTGCTTCATGCCGCCGGAGATCTCCCCGGGGCGTTTCTCGGCTGCATGCGAGAGGCCGACCAGCTCCAGCGCGGCGGCGGTCCGTTCCAGCATCTGCTGTTTGTTCTCGGTCTTGCTGAACACGCGCTCGACTGCCAGGTAGACGTTCTCGGCACAGGTCAGCCAGGGCAGCAGCGAGTGGTTCTGGAACACCACGGCGCGTTCCGGACCTGGGCCGGCGATCTCACGCCCAGCACAGAACAGCAGCCCGCTGGTGGGTTCCAGCAAGCCGGCGATCAGGTTCAGCACGGTGGATTTGCCGCAACCAGAGTGGCCGATGATGGAGACGAATTCGCCTTGCTCGATACTGAGGTCGATATTGCGTAGGGCTTCGAAGCTGCCTTTCTTGGTCTGGAATTTCATGCTGACCTGTTCCAGTTGTACGTACTTTTCCATGATGTTTCCTTTTAAGGTTCGGTCGCTGGGCGGTTATTCGTATTGGAAGCGTTTTGCCAGCAGGATCAGGAACTGTTCGAGCAGCAAGCCGACGATACCGACCACGAAGATGGCAATGATGATGTGTTCCACATTGAGGTTGTTCCATTCATCCCAGACCCAGAAGCCGAGGCCGACGCCACCCGTGAGCATCTCGGCCGCCACGATCACCAGCCAGGCCACGCCGATGGACAGGCGTACTCCAGTCATCATGTACGGCAGGGCGGAAGGGAACAGGATCTTGGTGAAGATCTTCCATTCCGACAGGTTCAGTACACGTGCCACGTTCATGTAGTCCTGCGGCACCTTGCTGACCCCCACTGCGGTGTTGATGATCATGGGCCAGATGCTGGAGACGAAGATCACCCAGATGGCTGCGGGGCTGGCAGCCTTGAACACCAAGAGGCCGATCGGTAACCACGCCAGCGGCGAGACCGGGCGCAACAGGCTGATCACCGGGGCCATCATGTCGGACATGAACTTGAAGCGGCCGATGATGAAGCCGAGCGGGATGCCGATCAGCGCCGCCATCCCGAAACCGATGCCGACACGTTGCAGCGAGGCCAGGATGTTCCAGCCGATACCCTGATCGTTCGGGCCGTTCTGGTAGAACGGGTCGCTGAACACCTCCACGGCAGAATGGAAGGTCGGGATCGGCCCAGGCAGCCCAGGCGATTGATAGGAGACCAGTGCCCAGAGCGAGACGAACAGCATGAGACCGAACATCGGCGGCAACAGCCACTTGAGTGCGATACGCATGCCAGATGCCACGGCGAAAGTGCGCTCAATGGGGACCTTGACCGGGGCCGGTTTGACAGCGACCGGCTCGTTGGCCGCAGCTTGGGTGATGACGGTATGTTCGCTTTTCATGATGGTTCCTAGACTTTGCTCGTTGATGCTGACTGCGCTCATATCGGTTTCCTTTTGTAGGGACGATCAACCTTAGGCCTTGACCTTGAACCCGGCGGCATAGGCCTTGGGATCCTTGCCATCCCAGACCACGCCGTCGATCAGCTTGCTGCTGCGCATCGGGTCTTTCGGTACGCTGATACCCAGCTGGCTGGCGGCCTCAGAGTAAAGCTTGATCTGGTTGACCTTCTGCGCGATGCCGAGATAGTCAGGATCGGACTTGAGCAGGCCCCAGCGCTTGTGCTGCGTGAGGAACCACATGCCGTCGGACAGGTAGGGGAACGAGACCTTGCCGTCATTGAAGAACTTCATGTAGTTCGGGTCTTCCCATTTCTTGCCGATGCCGTTGTCGTAATGGCCGAGGAAGCGGCCTTCGATGACTTCTTCCGGTGCGTTCACATAGGATTTGCTCGAGATCAGCTGCGCGACCTTGGAGCGGTTGGCGGTAGCGTCGATGAAGCGGCTTGCCTCCAGGATGGCCATGATCATGGCGCGTGCGGTATTGGGGTTCTTGGCGACGAAATCGGCGGTGGTGCCGAGGATCTTCTCCGGATGGTCTGCCCAGATGTCCTGCGAAGTGGCCACAGTGAAGCCGATCTTGTCGTAGATGGCGCGTGCGTTCCACGGTTCGCCGACACAGTAGCCGTCCATGTTGCCGATGCGCATGTTGGCGACCATCTGCGGTGGCGGCACGACGATGGTCTTGACGTCCTTGAACGGGTGGATCCCGTTGGAGGCCAGCCAGTAGTAGAGCCACATGGCATGGGTGCCGGTGGGGAAGGTCTGGGCGAAGGTGTAATCGCGGTTCTCGTTATCGAGGAGTCGCTTCAGGGTAGCACCCGACGTGACGCCCTTTTCCTTGAGCTGGTTGGAGAGCGTGATGGCCTGGCCGTTGTTGTTGAGCGTCATCAGGTTGGCCATGTCCTTCTGCTGGCCGCCGATACCCATCTGTACGCCGTAGATCAGGCCGTAAAGCACATGCGCGCCATGCAGTTCGCCGTTCACCAGCTTGTCGCGGATGGCGGCCCACGAGGCTTCCTTGGACGGCGTGATCTTGATGCCGTACTTCTTGTCGAAGCCCAGCACCGAAGCCATCACGACCGATGCACAATCGGTCAGCGGAATGAACCCGACCTTGACCTCTTCCTTCTCCGGCTTGTCGGAACCTGCCGCCCAGACGCCGCGTGTTGCCAGTCCGCCAAAGGCGGTGGCGACTGCAGCTGCCTTGATGATCGTGCGCCGCCTGGTGTCAATGCCCTTGTCAACATGCATGTCAGCTTTCTTGTCGATATTCCTGTCATTCGTCGTCATGGTTTTCCCCGATAGCATTTACAAAAGAGATAAAAAAAGCGCCCGCGTCGTCTTGAGCGAATCTGCTCAAGCGATGCGGACGCCTTTGTCCGGAATGTCCCGGCCATCGTTGGCCGAAGCATCATGTATTTAGTTGCACCGTCATTAGTGCATTCCATATGCAGCAATGACCGTGCCAGCTTTTCCTTTTCGGT
>CABHOJ010000028.1 GCA_902168195.1 uncultured Methylotenera sp. | reverse complement strand
GCTCCTGCAGGTGTGTGTTGAATGATATGGTCGGCGCAGTAGAGGCCGCAGCGTACCGCACCCTCGATGGTCGCCGGGTAATCGCCCGCCACATAATCGCCCGCTAGATAGAGCCCGGCGAGGGGGGTGATCGCAGCAGGCCGTTGCAATCCATCCGTGCATGCGAAGGTCGCCCGCTTCTCGGCGATGACCTTATGCCAGATTGGCGCAGGCAGAGCGGGAAAATGATGCCCCATCTCTTCGATGACGGCAACGGCCAGCCGTTCCTGGGTCATGACCTGGTGTCGGCCTTCAGCGCTGATCACGACGGCCATCAAGCCGTGTTGACCATAGAGCTGCCCGCGATCGAAGACCCATTGACTATACCCCTCGGCGAAGCCCAGCATGGGCTTATCCAGCCGGGTCTCGCCCGGATATTGCAGGTAGACGGTATAGATCGGTTGGTACATCAGCACATCTATCAGCCGATGTGACGCTTCCATCTCTGGCAGCTCAGCCAGTAGGGCGCCGGCACGGAAAGGGGAGGTGGCGATCACCACCCGGCTGAAATATCTCGTATCGGTCGGGCTGATTACCTCATAGCCTTGCCCGATCTTGCGTATGCCCGTCACCGCGACACCTAACCTTACTTGGCCGTCTTTGCTGCGAATGTAATCGGATAGCGGCTCCGCCAGCATGCGGGAGAGGTCCTGCTTCGGTAGCAGCATGTCGCTATCGGATTTGGCTTTGGCGAAACTATCACGCAATACGTTCAAGAAGACTTGCGCGCTGGCTGTGTGCAGCGGGGTGTTCAAGGCGGCCAGGCATAACGGTTCCCACAACCAGCGCGTGACAGTCTCAGGCTGAGAGCACTGGGTGAGCAAGGTTGCGAGGGGGAGGTCATGGTCAAGCCGGAAGCCGATGCCCCTGAGCCGGGCCATGAAGCGGATCGCGCTCCAGCGTTCCTGCCAGCTCAAACCGTGCGCGAACATCAGGCCTGCGAGGATATGCAGTGGCGCAGGCAGATACGCACACGCCTTGAGCTTGAATCGTCGATGCATCTCCAGTTGCAGTGGCAAGCGCAGCAATGCCTGTGCCATATCGACGCCTGCGAGATGCATGAGTCCCAGGGTGTCGCGGTAAGCGCCCAACAGGATATGTTGGCCGTTGTCGAGACGCTGGCCTTTCCAGCTCAGCCCACGTGCGCGGCCGCCGAGTTGCGGGCTGGACTCATATAGCGTGACTTGGAGTCCTTGCTGGGCAAGTCGAGTGGCGGCCGCAAGCCCAGCACACCCGCCGCCGATGACAGCGACATGGGTCGCCGGTGGAGGGGTCAGGTCCGCATCCATGTGAGGCATGCCAGCCAGAGCTTGCGGATCGGGGTCAGCGATGTGCGTGAGTTGAGTACCCTCTGCGCACCGTCGGCCTTGATCTCATCCAGGATGGTGCGATAGATGGCCGCCATGATCAGGCCGGTACGCTGGGTCTTGCGATCCTCCGTGGGCAGTACGTTCAATGCCCGCTCGTAGAAGCTGGTCGCGCGTTCGATCTGGAAATCCAGCAGCTTTTGTACCTGTTCCGATTCTCGTCCTTGCAGGATATCGCTTTCGGTCACCCCAAAATTCGCCAGTTCGTCTAGCGGGAGGTAGATACGATCGCGTCGAGCGTCTTCGCCGACATCGCGGATGATGTTAGTCAGCTGGAAGGCCAGGCCCAGGTCATGGGCATATTTCAGGGTGTTGCGATTGCGGTAACCGAAGATCTCAACCGATAGCAGGCCGACGACACTGGCGACACGGTAGCAATACAACTGTAGTTGCTTGAAATCGACGTAACGGTTCTGGTCCAGATCCATCTCCATGCCGTCGATGATCTCCTGGAAGTGTTCCTCGCTCAGGTTGTAGCGATCGATCGCCGGGGCGAGCGCCTTGCTCACCGGGTGTTGTGGCTTGCCCTGATAGAGATTGGCGATCTCGGCCCGCCACCAGGCCAGCTTGGTGCGAGCGATGTTGGTGTCATGGCATTCGTCGGCAATGTCATCGACTTCACGACAGAAGGCATACAGTGCAGTGATGGCCTCACGCTTCAGCGTGGGCAGGAACATGAAGCTGTAATAGAAGCTAGAACCGCTGGCGGCGGCTTTGCTCTGGCAATATTCTTGCGGACTCATTTCGCCCTCACGGCACGGTAGAGCATATAACCCCAATCCCAGGGTTTGAGCGTCGGGCGGTGATGGAACATGTCGCCGCGAGATTTGTGCAGCTTGTGCAGGATACGCTCGCCACCGGCGATGATGGTGCGCATCTCAAGACCGATTCGTCCGGGAAGCACCAGGCCGAGGGGCGCACCCGACTGCAGCAATCGGCGTGTGCGGTTGAGCTGGAATTGCATGAACATGCTCCAGGGCCCACTCGTGTCGCCATTGGCGATCTGGGCCTCGGTGATGTTGAACTTGCGCATCTCGTCCAGTGGGAAATAGATCCGGTCCTTCTTGTAGTCGATGGCGACATCCTGCAGGAAATTGATGATCTGTAACGCAGAGCAGATGGCATCCGCCATGCCGAGGTTCCGGGGCGTCGCCATGCCGTAGAGGTGCAGCAACAGGCGGCCGATAGGGTTGGCGGAGCGGCGGCAGTAGTCGATGACCTCACCGAAATTCTCGTAACGACCTTTCACCACATCCTGGCTGAACGCGTCCAGCAAGTCATAGAAAGGTTCCAGCGGCAATTTCCGTTCTGCGATCATCGCTTGCAGGGTGACGAAGAATTCGGTCTGCGGCACTTCTCCGGCCTGGATACGGTCGAGTTCCTGTTTGAAGCCATCAAGCAAGGCGAGGCGTTGTGCCTGGGTCAGATCGCCTTCGTCCGCAAAATCGTCCGCTTGCCTGGCGAAGGAATAGATGAGGCCGATGGGCTCACGCAGATGCCTAGGCAAGAGCGCGGAGGCGACCGGGAAATTTTCATAATGGGATTGAGCGAGCGCCAGGCTGTCGCGCGTCACGGCATGCGAGTTCGAGATATCCATATCGCGGCTAAGTATGCCACAGATGGCTGAGCCATGAATCAGGAAGTTTGCGCTACAATCCAGTCCATACTTCATCCAGGAACAAGATCCATGCTCGGCATCATCGGCGGTACGGGACTCACCCAATTAGCGAATCTTCATATCATCCGGCGGCAGTTGATACGCACACCTTATGGGGAACCGTCGGGTCCGCTGACCTACGGGGAGATCTGCGGGCATGCCGTGGTGTTCCTGGCGCGCCATGGCAATGGACATACCATTCCGCCGCATGCGGTCAATTATCGCGCCAATTTGTGGGCGCTGCATTCCGAAGGCATCAAGGACATCGTCGCCGTCGCTACCGTTGGCGGTATCCACGAGTCCCTCACGCCGGGCAGTATCGCCATTCCGGACCAGATCATCGACTATACAACGGGGCGCAAGAATACCTTCCATGATGGGGTGGACGCGCCTGTCCGTCATATCGATTTCACCGAGCCTTATTGCCCGCGATTGCGGGAGTTGTGCAAGCAAGCAGGCATCGAGGCCAATGAAGCCCTGATCGACGGCGGTGTCTATGCTTGCGTACAAGGGCCGCGACTCGAGACGGCCGCAGAGATCAACCGGCTGGAGCGCGATGGCGCCAGTATGGTTGGCATGACCGGGATGCCGGAAGCGGCGCTGGCGCGAGAGCTGGATGTGAGTTATGCCGCATTCTGCCCTGTGGCCAATTATGCCGCGGGGCGCGGTAACAGCCTGCATGGCATCAAATACGAGGAGATCGGCGCCGTGCTCGATGCGACCATGCAACGCGTACGTCATCTTATCGAACAGGTGGTGATCCTTCATGGCGATTAGAACCGTATTAAGGATGGGCGATCCAGTGCTGCTGCAGAAAGCGGCGCCGGTCGAAAGATTCGATACGCTTGAGCTCCACGCCCTGATCAAGGACATGGAAGACACCATGGAGCATATGAACGGCGCAGGCATCGCGGCGCCACAGATCGGCGTCAGCCTGCGCGTGGTCATCTTTGGTGTCGGCAAGAATCCGCGCTATCCGGATGCGGAAGAGGTTCCCTATACGGTCCTGGTGAATCCGGTGCTCAGCCCTGTGGGCAAGGAGATGGAAGATGGATGGGAAGGTTGCCTTTCGGTACCGGGGATGCGTGGCATCGTGCCGCGTTATGAACGACTGCATTACACCGGGTTCGACCAGTACGGCAAACCGATCGATCGTCTGGTCAGCGGGTTCCATGCACGTGTCGTTCAGCACGAATGCGATCACTTGGACGGCATCCTCTATCCCATGCGGATCCGCGACCTGGCCACTTTCGGCTTTACAGACGTGCTGTTCCCGGGCATGGATTTACAGGATGACTGAGCATCTGTGTTAAAATGCGCCCCTCGAATGGATGCCACACGTCACATCCGGTGGTGATCTAGGGAAGCGTGGCAGAGTGGTTGAATGCAACAGTCTTGAAAACTGTCGTGGGTTCACGCCCACCGTGAGTTCGAATCTCACCGCTTCCGCCAATTCAATATAAATCATAAAGTTATATTGGATAATTAATATAACTTATCAATATTTTTAATCATTAAGCTTAAGGAATAGCATGAGCCAAATCATCGTAGAACATAACCCGAGTGAAGAGAAACTGAAGCAACTGGGCGTTTCCAGCTGGTCCATCTGGGAGAAGGAAGTTTCCAAGTTCCCACTGGATTTCGGTATCAAGGAAACCGCTTACGTACTGGAAGGCGAAATCATCGTCACACCTAAGGGTGGCGAGCCAGTCCGTATCGTTCCAGGTGATCTGGTCGTATTCCCTGCCGGTCTGGATACCAACTGGGAAGTGGTCAAGCCACTGCGTAAGCACTACAAGCACGGTTAATCCCGACTTGCAGCAAAATAAAACCCGCCTCGGCGGGTTTTATTTTGTCTGTCACTCACTCAGAACTGCGACAGGAGCGTTGTCTCCAGATGCTGGAGTGTGGCCTCCGAGAGCTTTTCCGAGGCTTTTCCGGTGATGAGGAAAGTATCTTCTGCCCGGTTACCCAGCGTGTTGATCTTGGCTGTTTGCAGGTGAACGCCATGTTCGAGCAGCGTATGCGCGATACGGGAGAGCAGGCCAGGTCGATCGCCTGCGATGATCTCCAGCATGTGATTGTTCGATTCCGCCTCTTGGCGAATATGTACGCTGGCCGAGATCGGCATGTGCTTGACCTGGCGGCTGATACGTCCCTGGGCACGGTATTCCAGTGGCGTTTCTGACAGGAGCTTTTGCGTCAACTCGAATTCTATGTAGTTCAGCAGATCACGATAGCGCACGGATTTATCGCTGTTGTCCAGGACCAGGAAGGTATCCAGCGCATAGTCATGTTGCGTCGTATGGATCTTGGCCTCGACGATGGTGTAACCGATGCGGTCGAAGAAATCGCAGATGCGGGCGAACAGGTCGTCGCGATCCCGGGTATAGATCAGGGTCTGGATACCGTCGCCGGCCGGACTCAGCCGTGCACGGACGATCGGTGCCTGGGTGTCGAGATGGGTGACCAGCAGGCGGGTATGCCATGCGATCTCTTGTGCGTCGTGGCGCAGGAAATATTGCCGGCCTAGTTTCTGCCACAAGGGCTCGTAGGCGACATTCTTGAGCCCGTAATAATTGAGGGTCGAGATGGCATTATGCTGGCGCGCCAAGACTTCCGCGTCCGCGCCGCCAGTGGAGCCTCTTAACAATCTTTGCGCCGCCAGGAACAGGTTCTCCAGCAACTTGGCCTTCCATGCGTTCCAGACTTTCGGGCTGGTGCCACGGATATCTGCGACAGTCAGCAGGTAGAGCGCGATCAGACGGCGTTCATTACCAACGAAGTTGGCGAAGCCCTGCACCACTGCCGGATCTGATAGGTCGGATTTTTGTGCGGTGCTCGACATGACCAGATGCGCTTCGACCAGCCATGCCACCAGTTCACCATCCGCCTTGGGCAGGCCGTGCAGCCTGCAAAAACGGCGGGCGTCGACGGTGCCTAACGTGGAATGATCACCGCCTCGACCTTTGGCGATGTCGTGGAACAGGGCGCCGAGGTAGAGCAGGTGAGGCTTGTCGAATGCTGCGAACAGCTTGCTACAGAGCGGGAACTCGTGATCGAACCTGGGGATAGCGAATCGGCGCAGATTACGCAGCACGTTGAGGATATGTTCATCGACCGTATAGACATGGAACAGGTCGTGCTGCATCTGGCCGACGATACGACCGAAGGCGGGGATGTAATTGCCCAGGATGCCGTAACGGTTCATGCGTCGTAGCGCATGGGTGATGCCCTGCGGTTGCTGCAGGATCTTGAGGAACAGCGCTTTGTTCTTCGGGTCCTGCCGGAAGTCGCGGTTGACCAGGTTCCTGACCCGATGCATGGTGCGCAATAGATTGGCGCTCATGCCTTGTAGTTCAGGATGCTGTTGCATCAGGAGGAAGCTCTCCAGGATGGAGGATGGCTGGCGCTGGAATACCGAGGTAGAACTGATGTCCAGCTGGCCGTTCCGGATCTCGAATCGGCTATTGAGGCGTGTCACCGAGTGCTCTTCCGGATGCAGATGCTCGCGCAAGGTTTGCAGCAGGATCTCATTCATCAGGCCGACGAACTTCGCGCTGCGGTAGAACCCGTTCATGAGCTGTTCGCTGGCCCGGCGACGTTTGGTGCTCTCATAGCCCAGCTCGTTGGCGAGGTCGTTCTGGAAGTCGAACAGCAGCCGGTCTTCGCGTCGCTTCGCCAGGTAATGCAAGCGCACGCGTAAGGTTTGCAGGTGGCGCTCGTGCCGGCGTATCTGACGGGCTTCGAGGGGAGTGATGAGCCCATGTCTAGCCAATCCAGACCAGCTATGACCAAGCCCCATGCTATTTGCGATCCAGAGGACGTTCTGCAGGTCGCGCAATCCCCCCGGACTCTCCTTGATATTTGGTTCAAGGTTGTATGAGGTGTCATTGAATTTGGCGTGGCGCTGCTCCTGTTCACGCAGCTTCGCTTCGAAGAAGGCCTGTGGCTGCATCGCTGCCTGCATCGATGCTTCGAAGGTTTTGTAGAGCTTGGTGTCACCAATCAGCAATCTCGCTTCGGAGAGGTTGGTCTGCACGGTGACATCCTTCGCAGCCTCATCGATACATTCGGAAAGATTGCGCACGCTATGGCCGACCGCGAGACCGATATCCCATAGCACCCCGATCAGGGCTTCGATGGAGCGTTCATGCTCGCTATCGATGCCGTCAGGCAACAGGAAGAGCAGGTCCACATCGGAGTAGGGGAATAGCTCCCCACGACCGTAGCCGCCAACGGCGATCAGGCAGAAACCGGGAGAGATGGCCGAGCTGGCCCACAGGTCGCGCAACAGGCCATCCACCAGTTTGCAATGCTGGCGCAGCATGGCCGAGGTGTCTTCGCGCCGCATGAAGTCCTCGCGCAACACCTGCTGCTGTTCGAGCAGGCGTTTGCGCCAATTCAGCGCTGGCTTATCCGACGCGGAAAGAGCCTGCTCTGCCGACATCTAGACGAAACCGGGTACTGGCGGGGAGCCTGCCGAGACCGTCATGACCTCGAACCCTGTCTCGGTGACGAGCACGGTATGCTCCCATTGTGCCGAAAGGCTGTGGTCCTTGGTGACGATGGTCCAACCATCGTTGAGTTGCTTGATATCGCGTTTGCCGGCGTTGATCATGGGTTCTACGGTGAACATCATGCCGGCCTGCAGTTTAAGGCCAGCGCCGGGACGACCGTAATGCAGGATCTGTGGGTCTTCATGGAATTTCTTGCCGATGCCGTGGCCACAGAATTCGCGTACCACGCTGTAGCCCTGTTTTTCCGCATAGGTCTGGATCGCATGGCCGATGTCGCCGAGTGTCGCCCCTGGTTTGACCTTGGCGATCCCCAACCACATGCACTCGTAGGTGATCTCGCACAAGCGCTTGGCCTGGATCGAGGGTTCGCCGACATAGAACATGCGACTCGTGTCGCCGTGATAGCCATCCTTGATGACGGTGATGTCGATATTGACGATGTCGCCATTCTTCAGGACCTTGTCGCCCGGAATGCCGTGGCAGATCTGGTGATTGACCGAGGTGCAGATCGATTTTGGGTAGGGGCTGTGGCCGGGCGGGGTATAATTGAGAGGTGCCGGGATGGTCTTTTGTACATTAACCATGTAGTCGTGGCACAAGGCGTCCAGTTTGCCTGTGGTGACGCCCGCCGTGACATGCGGCGTGATGAAATCCAGAACCTCGGATGCGAGCCTGCCTGCGACACGCATTTTTTCGATATCAGTCGCGTTTTTAATCGTGATTGCCATAGTGCATAATCGGCCCGAAAGCCCAGTTTTTCCTTGAATCTCAACAGATATCTATGTTAACATACGTGCCCGTTTCGCAGGAGCAATTCCCGCGGTGCGGAATCATCAACCTTTAAATCGAGCATATGCCCCGTACAGGGTGTCTGGAGCAGGTCTCCGGATGTTGTTGGGCGTATGTGAGCTATAACCCTTACTGGAGACAATTATGTCCGTAACGATGCGTCAAATGCTGGAAGCCGGAGTTCACTTCGGCCATCAAACCCGCTACTGGAACCCGAAAATGGCCCCATTCATTTTCGGCGACCGCAACAAGATCCATATCGTCAACCTGGAAAAGACCCTGCCGCTGTTCGAAGATGCGCTGAAGTACGTGCGCCAGCTCGCAGCCAACAAGGGCCGTATCCTGTTCGTTGGCACCAAGCGCCAAGCGCGTGAGATCGTCAAGGAAGAAGCTGAGCGCGCCAACTGTGCTTACGTCAACCACCGTTGGTTAGGCGGTATGCTGACCAACTTCAAGACCGTCAAGCAATCCATCAAGCGCCTGAACGACTACGAAGCCATGATGCAGGACGGCAGCCTGGAAAAGTTCGGCAAGAAGGAAGCCCTGGGTTACAAGCGCGAAGTCGAGAAACTGGTCCGCTCCATCGGTGGCATCAAGGAGATGGGTGGCCTGCCAGACGCTATCTTCATCATCGACGTTGGCCATGAAAGTGGTGCCGTCACCGAAGCCGCCAAGCTCGGCATCCCGGTCATCGGCGTAGTCGATACCAACAATTCCCCAGATGGCATCACCTACGTGATCCCTGGCAATGACGACTCCAGTCGCGCGATCCGCCTCTACGCACGTGGCGTTGCAGACGCGGTGCTGGAAGGCCGTAGCCAGAACATCGCCGAGATCGTCAAGGCATCGACCGAAGAAGAGTTCGTCGAAGTCGAAGCAGCTGCGGCAGAGTAATACCCTTCAGGAAAGGGGGCGAGAGCCCCCTTTTTTGTATCTATCGTTTATCCCTATGACGGCTGTGATGGCCGAAAAGTACACAAATCAAGGAGTGAAAAATGGCTGAGATTACCGCAGGCATGGTGAAGGAACTGCGCGAGCGCACCGATGCGCCGATGATGGATTGCAAGAAAGTATTGACCGAAGCGAATGGCGATATGGCCAAGGCGGAAGAGTTGCTGCGTGCCCGTCTGGGTAGCAAGCTGAGCAAGGCCGCCGGCCGTGTGGCGGCTGAAGGTACGGTTGGCGTTTACGTCAGCGCCGATGGCAAGCAAGGCGCGATCGTCGAAGTGAACTGCGAGACCGACTTCGTCGCCAAGAATGATGACTTCCTGGCCCTGAGCCGTAACCTGGCCGAGCTGGTCGCTGTGAACAATCCTGCCGATGTGGCTGCCTTGTCCGCACTGAAGATCAATGGCGAGGTTGTTGAAGATGCGCGTGCGCAACTGATCGGCAAGATCGGTGAGAACGTCACCATCCGCCGTTTCGTTCGATTCGCAGCCCAAGGCAAGCTGGCTAACTACATCCACGGCGGCAAGATCGGCGTGATCGTCGATGTCGTCGGCGGTGATGAAGCCCTGGCGAAAGATATCGCGATGCACATCGCGGCTGCCAAGCCTGTCGCATTGTCCAAGAACGAAGTGCCTGCAGAGCTAATCGAGAAAGAGCGCTCGATCGCCGTACAGAAGGCGACCGAATCCGGCAAGCCTGCCGACATCGCCCAGAAGATGGTCGAAGGCTCGGTACAGAAGTACCTGAAAGAAGTGGCGCTACTGGATCAACCTTTCGTCAAGGACGACAAGCAGTCCATCGACCAATTGCTGAAGTCCAAGGGCGCCAGCGTCGCTGCGTTCACCATGTTCGTCGTTGGTGAAGGCATTGAAAAGAAAGTCACCGATTTCGCCGCTGAAGTCGCTGCTGCCGCCCAGCTGTAAAGTCTCCCGTCACGTTCTGTGACGGGATCAAAGTAATAGTAAAACGGTGCAAAACTCAGCCTGCATGGGTATCATGCAGGCTGCGTCTTGCCCAACTCGAGGAGCCCTATGTCTGCACCTGCCTATAAGCGTATTCTTCTCAAACTCTCTGGTGAGGCCCTGATGGGCGATGATAGCTACGGGATCAACCGCGCTACCATCTTTAGAATCGTGAACGAGATCAAGGAAGTCGTTGATCTGGGCGTACAGGTAGGTGTGGTGATTGGTGGCGGTAACATCTTCCGCGGCGTTGCGCCGGCGGCTGAAGGCATGGACCGCGCGACGGCCGACTATATGGGCATGATGGCGACAGTGATGAATGCGCTAGCGCTGCAGGATGCCATGAAACATGTCGGCCTGGTGAGCCGGGTACAATCCGCATTGAATATCGAACAAGTGGCCGAACCTTACATCCGGGGCAAGGCGATCCGTTATCTCGAAGAAGGCCGTGTCGTCATCTTCGGTGCCGGCACCGGTAACCCGTTCTTCACCACCGATACTGCGGCTGCCCTGCGCGGTATGGAGATCAACGCCGAGATCGTGCTCAAGGCGACCAAGGTCGACGGTATCTACACCGACGATCCCAAGACCAATCCCGATGCCATGCGCTACAAGACCATCACTTTCGATGAGGCCATCGCCAAGAACCTCAAGGTCATGGATGCTACAGCATTGACCTTGTGCCGCGACCAGAAACTGCCGATCTCGGTATTCAGTATATTCAAGCAAGGCGCATTGAAACGCGTCGTGATGGGAATGGACGAAGGCACAAGCGTGCGTCCGTAAGGCCCATCGAGATATCACGGAGAAAGATATGCTTAACGACCTCAAAAAAAACGCTGAACAAAAGATGCAGAAGTCACTTGACGCGCTCAAGAACGATCTCGGCAAGATCCGTACTGGCCGTGCCCATACCGGACTGCTGGACCATGTCATGGTGGAATATTACGGCTCCATGGTCGCGGTGAATACGGTCGCCAACGTCACGCTCGGCGACGCCCGTACCATCAATGTACAACCTTATGAAAAGAGCATGATCGGCAAGGTCGAAAAAGCCATCCGTGATGGCGATCTGGGCCTCAACCCTGCGACCAACGGCGACGTGATCCGTGTGCCGATGCCGATGCTGACCGAAGAACGACGCAAGGATCTGATCAAGGTCGTGCGCGCCGAGGGCGAGAATGCCAAGGTGTCGATCCGCAATGTCCGTCGGGATGCGAACGATGCCTTGAAGAAGCTGGTCAAGGACAAGGAGATCAGCGAAGACGACGAGCGCCGTGCACAGGATGAGATCCAGAAGCTGACGGACAAATCCGTCGCGGAAGTCGATAAGATGCTGCAAGTCAAAGAAGCGGATTTAATGGCTGTCTAACCAGCCACGACGCGGTATCATCAGGGCATCAACGTTTTGTTCTTCAACATGGAGCATTGATTGGCAATTTTCTCCAGCTCCACGCAATCGGTTCCAGCGACATCCGCCGTTCCCCGCCATATCGCCGTCATCATGGACGGCAATGGTCGCTGGGCGAAAAAACGGTTCCTGCCACGCATCGCCGGCCATAAACGCGGTGTCGAGGTGGTGCGCGACATGGTCAAGGAATGCGCCACGCTGGGTGTGGAATATCTCACCCTGTTTGCCTTCAGTAGCGAGAACTGGCGTCGCCCACAAGAAGAGGTCTCCTTCCTCATGGGGCTATTCATGGAGGCTCTCAAGCACGAAGTCGGCAAGCTGCATCAGAACAACATCCGACTCATCATGATCGGTGACCGCTCGCGATTCGATGCCGCACTCTGTGCGCAGATCGACGAGGCAGAGCGGACTACGGCGGCCAATACCGGTCTGGTGTTGACCATCGCCGCCAATTACGGCGGCCGTTGGGATCTGATGCAAGCCATGAATCGCATGCAACTTGCCCATCCCGAACTGACAGGGCGCTTCGAAGAGACTGACCTGACTCCTTATCTCTCCATGCACTATGCGCCGGAACCTGACTTGTTCATCCGGACGGGTGGGGAAGAGCGCATCAGCAATTTCCTGCTGTGGCAACTGGCCTACAGCGAACTGTACTTCACCGATACCCTGTGGCCGGATTTCAATCACAAGGCTTTCAGCCAGGCCATCAAGTCCTATCAGAACCGTGAACGTCGTTTCGGCCGTACGAGCGAACAGTTGACCGGCGAACAGGATAACGGACAAGCCAAACATGCTTAAGACACGCATCCTGACGTCCATCGTCCTCATTCCTGGGTTCTTGGCTGCACTTTTCCTGCTGCCTGATTTCTACTGGTCCCTGCTCATGCTGCTACTGATCGGCATCGGATTGTGGGAATGGGCGGTCATGTCCCGCTTCAGCCATTGGGGCAAGATCGCATATGTCAGTACCGCCATGCTGGCTGGGGTGGCGGTGATTGCCGGTGTCGGTGGCGAAAGTGTCCTCTACCTACAGGAATATACGATCTTCTGGGGCATCCTTGCCGCCGCGGTGTTCTGGCTGCTGCTCGCGCCCCTGTGGTTGACCACGCGCTTCAATCTCAGGAACGTCTATCTGCTGGCGATCGCCGGATGGTTCGTCATCTTGCCTACTTGGCTTGCTTTAGTCAGTCTGCGCCGCATCGACCCCGTCCTGCTGCTGGCCATCATGGCTGCTGTCTGGATCGCGGATACGGCGGCTTATTTTTTCGGCAAGCGTTACGGCAAACACAAGCTTGCGCCAGCCATCAGCCCTGGCAAGACTTGGGAGGGCGTGCTGGGGGCGTGGTTCGCGGTGACGCTGTACGGCGTCGCGTTGACCTTCACCTTCAATCTGGATCCGTGGTTGATCGTCGCGCTATGGGGGATCACGGTTCTGAGCATCATCGGCGACCTGCTGGAATCCCTGGTGAAAAGGCAATCTGAAGTCAAAGACAGCGGCACGCTGTTGCCCGGTCATGGTGGTGTCCTGGACCGTATCGATGGTTTGACGTCCAGCCTCCCGCTGGCCGCGTTCTTCATCTACTTCCCCTTGTATTACGATGTGCTCATGGGCCATGTCTAAGCTCCAGACCATCACTATCCTTGGTGCGACCGGCACCATCGGCATGAATACGCTGGATGTGGTCGCCCGCCATCCGGATCGCTTCAGGATCTTCGCCCTGACAGCCAATGGCCGGATCGATGCGTTGTACGAGCTTTGTCACCGATATGAGCCGACCTATGCCGTCGTCCTGGATGCTGACGGCGCTGAACGCCTGCGCAACAAGCTCAAGGCTGCAGGACTTGGCACGGAAGTGCTATGCGGGATCGAGGGTCTGGAACAGGTTGCTGCACATCCGGAAGTCGATACCGTCATGGCGGCGATCGTTGGGGCGGCGGGGCTCAAACCTGCCATGGCGGCAGCGAAGGCGGGCAAGCGTATCCTGCTGGCCAACAAGGAAACGCTGGTGATGGCGGGTAGCTTGTTCATGCAAGCGGTGAAAACGGGCGGCGCCACCTTGTTGCCTATCGATAGCGAACACAATGCCATCTTCCAGGTCATGCCGACGAAAGTGACGGACACGCTGGCCGAGTCCGGCATCCGTCGCATATTGCTGACGGCGTCTGGCGGTCCCTTCCGCAATATGGATCGTGCGTTACTTGAAGCGGTCACAAGCGAACAGGCCTTGAATCACCCGAATTGGGTGATGGGCCCCAAGATCACCATCGACTCCGCCACCATGATGAACAAGGGCCTGGAAGTCATCGAGGCCCACTGGCTGTTCAACGCGACTGCTGACCAGATCGAAGTGGTTGTGCATCCGCAGAGCGTCATTCATTCCATGGTCGAGTATATCGATGGTTCCGTGCTTGCTCAGCTGGGTAATCCCGACATGCGTACGCCCATCGCTTACGCGCTTGGGTTCCCCGAGCGACTGGAGAGCGGCGTCGGCGCCTTGGATCTGTTCAAGATCGGCAGACTGGATTTCCAGCAGCCCGATATGGAACGTTTTCCCTGCCTGCGACTGGCCTATGAGGTGCTACGTCTCGAAGGAACCGCAGCGACGGTGTTGAATGCTGCGAATGAAGTTGCCGTAGAAGCTTTCCTATCCAAGAAGATCGGGTTCATGGACATCCCGGCATTGATCGAGGCCACACTGGAGCAGGCCACCATCAGCGAAGTGACCTCATTGGGCCAATTGATTGACGTTGATGCAGAAGCTCGCGAGACCGCGCGAACCTGGATGCTGGAAAAAGTATGCTGACCGTCCTAGCTTTCATCGTCACGCTGGGCGTGCTGATCACTATCCATGAATATGGCCATTTCCAGGTGGCACGCTGGGCTGGCGTGAAAGTCCTGAGATTCTCGATCGGGTTCGGCCGACCTTTGCTCAGCCGCCGCTTTGGTAAGGATGGGACGGAATTCGTGTTGGCGGCGATCCCGCTGGGTGGTTATGTGAAGATGCTGGATGAGCGTGAGGGCGAAGTGTCGCCTGCCGAGAGGCCACGGGCGTTCAATCAGCAAAACGTCTGGAAGCGTATCGCCATCGTCTCCGCGGGGCCTATCGCCAATCTGTTGCTAGCGATCCTGCTGTACTGGGTCCTGTTCATTGTCGGCACCCCGGGCCTAAGGCCGATCATCGGCGAGGTGCCAGCGGGCTCCCCAGCGGCACAGGCCAGCATGAAAGCGGAAGAGCTCATCGTCAAGGTAGGAGATACCCCGGTGCGCACGTGGCAGGATGTGCGTTGGCTGCTATTGCAGCAAACCCTCAAGTCGAAGACCGCGCAGGTCGAAGCCAGAAGCGATACGGAAGAATCACACTTGCATCTGCTCGACCTCAGCGATGTCAAAACCGACGAATCGGATATCCTGCAGCAAGTTGGGCTGACCACGTTCAGGCCGCCCTGGCCGGCGCGCGTGGGCGAGATACTGCCGGATAGTGCTGCGGCGACCGCAGGCCTTCAGGTACATGATGAAATCATCGCAGTCAACGGGATCACCGTCAGTCGCTGGGAGGATTTCACCGACCTGGTGCGACAGAATCCTGGCAAGACGATGACATTGAAGCTGCTGCGCGATCAGTCCACGATGAGCCTGCGCGTCATGCCGGATATCGTCGAGGAGGATGGGAAGCAGATCGGGCGTATCGGCGCCGCCTACGTAATGACGGAGGCGGAAACTGCGCGATACATGGTCGATGTGGCTTACGCCCCCCCGGAGGGCTTGCTCAAGGCGATCAAACAGACCTGGGATACCTCGATCTTCAGCCTCAAGATGCTCGGAGGCATGATCACCGGCACCGTCTCATGGAAAGCGATCAGCGGGCCCGTGACCATAGGGAGTGTCGCGGGTAAAAGTGCGGATGCCGGATGGAAGGTGTTCATCGGATTTCTGGCGATCGTCAGCATCAGCCTCGGGGTGTTGAATCTATTGCCCATTCCAGTGTTGGATGGCGGGCATTTGTTGTATTATACGATTGAGATTTTTAAGGGGAGCCCGGTTTCCGACGCAACGATGGAGACCGGACAGCGCATCGGGCTGGCTTTGCTGGGCTTGTTGATGGCGTGTGCTTTGTATAATGACTTCAATCGATTTATAACGGGCTGAGCCTAATGATTTTCAAGACGAAGCTGAGCGGTAAGTTCCGGTTTATCCCATTACTCGCGCTTGCCCTATACGCCGCTTCTGCATTTGCATTCGAGCCGTTCGTCGTCAAAGATATCCGTGTCGAAGGTCTTCAGCGTACCGAAGCAGGTACCGTGTTCAATTATCTGCCGGTCAAGGTCGGCGACACGATGGATAACGAGAAGGCTACCCAAGCCATCAAGTCTCTTTACGGCACCGGTTTTTTCAAGGATGTCCGCATCGAAGTGGACCAGGATGTCCTGGTCGTTGTCTTGCAGGAACGTGCTGCGATCGCGCAGATCGCTTTCTCCGGCAATAAATCATTCCCAAGTGACAAGATGAAGGAAGGGCTGAAGCAGATCGGCCTCGCCGAAGGCTTGATCTTCGATCGTTCCATGCTGGACAGGGCCGAGCAGGAAGTCAAACGTCAGTACCTGTCGCAAGGTAAGTACGGCGCCAACGTCAAAACCTCCGTCAGTCCTTTGGAACGTAACCGCGTCGCCATCCGTTTCGATATCGAAGAGGGGGCAGTCTCCAAGATCCGCAAGATCAACATCGTCGGTAATCAGTCGTTCGATACCGAGACCCTGCTCGAACAGATCAAGCTCACCACACCGGGCTGGCTGACGTGGTGGAACAAGAACGACCAGTACTCCAAGCAGAAATTGACCGCTGACCTCGAAAGTCTGCGCTCTTTCTATATGAACAAGGGCTATCTGGAGTTCAACGTCGACTCCACCCAAGTATCCATCACACCCGACAAGCGCGACATCTACATCACCGTGAATATCACCGAGGGTGACAAGTACTCCGTCACGGACGTCAAGCTCGCAGGCGAGATGCTGTTACCCGAAGACGAGATCCGTAAGTTGATCACGGTAGAACCTGGCGAGATCTTCAATCGCCAGAAGGTCACCGAATCCACCAAGGCTGTGAGTGACCGCCTGGGTAATGACGGCTATGCGTTCGCCAATATCAATGCGGTCCCAGACGTCAATAAAGAGAAGCGTACGGTCGCTTTCACGTTCTTCGTCGATCCGGGTCGCCGTGTCTATGTTCGACGGATCAACTTGACCGGTAACACCCGCACCCGTGATGAGGTGTTGCGCCGCGAGATGCGCCAGCTCGAATCCGCCTGGTATGGCGCGGATAAGATCAACCGCTCCAAGCAGCGTCTCGAACGGCTGCAGTTCTTCTCTGACGTCAATATCGAGACCCCTGCCGTCCCGAACACCACGGACCAGGTAGACTTGAACATCAACGTGACCGAAAAATCGACCGGTAGTGTGATGTTCGGTGCTGGTCTATCGAGTGCAGAAGGCGTCGTGCTGGGCGTGACCATCAACCAGAACAATTTCCTCGGCACCGGTAACCGGGTGGCTGCACAGGTCAATACCGGCCGGATCAATACCGTGTATTCCTTGTCATATACCGATCCTTACTTCACACCGGACGGCATCAGCCGAACCTTCAACGTCTATCGTCGCGATATCGACACCAGCTTCCTGAGAACGGGCTCCTACAAGACCTCGTCGTATGGTACGGGCGTCAGCTTCAGTATGCCGCTCAATGAACGTGATTTCGTCAGCGCTGGCCTGACGGTCGATTTGACGGATCTTGAACTGCAATCCGACAGTCCGAGAAGATATCAGCTGTATTGCGGCCGGAATAACCCAGAGGGCTGTAATAACACCAGCTTGCTGTTGAACCTGGGCTATACCCATGACACGCGCGACAATGTGCTGTTCCCGAACCAGGGCGTGCTGCAACGCGTCACGTCCGAGATCGGTTTGCCCGGTCCGGACCTCCAGTACTACAAGCTCGAATATAAGCACAGCTGGTTCAAGCCATTGACCAAGAGCATCACCTTGGCGCTTAATGGTGACTTGGGCTACGGAGATACCTACGGGGATAAGGAGTTCCCGTTCTTCAAGAACTTCTATGTGGGCGGCGTGAATTCCGTCCGCGGTTATCAGACCAGCAACATCGGTCCGCGTGACTTCGAACCGCTAAGCGGACGTTCGTTCGCCATCGGTGGTACCAAGAAGATCGTGGGCAATGTCGAGCTGTATTTCCCGATTCCCGGCATGAAGGACAACAAGCAACTCAGGCTTAGTACCTTCCTTGACGCAGGTACGGTGTATGGACCGAGTGATAATGTGGACTTTGACCTGATTAGATATTCCACCGGTCTAGGTGTAAGTTGGTATTCCCCGTTCGGTCCGATCAAGCTCGTGATGGCCAAGGCCCTCAACGCACAAGACGGAGACCGGACGCAAGTGCTGCAATTCCAGTTTGGTCAGCAGTTCTAGGATTTAGTGAACGACAGGATATTAGGAGACATAAATTGAACAAGTTGTTAACTGCATTGCTACTGATTGGCTCGTTCGGGATCACGACGGCCGCACAAGCAGCAGAACTCAAGGTTGGCTATGTACAGGTCGACAAGATCCTGCAAGAAGCCCCTCAAACCGCGGAAAGCGGCAAGAAGCTAGAGAAAGAGTTCGGTCCGCGCACCCAGGAACTGGATCGCATGCAGAAGCAGATCAAGGATATCGAAAGTTCTCTCGACAAGGATAGCCTGACCATGTCCGAGACCGAGCGTCGCAACAAGGAGCGGGACATCTCCAACCTGAAGATCGAGTTCCAGCGTAAACAGCGTGAACTGCGTGAAGACGTCAACTTGCGCAAGAATGAAGAGCTTGGCTCGCTGCAGGATCGTATCAACAAGGCGGTGACGTCCGTCTCCGAAGCCGAGGGTTACGATCTGGTGATCTATGGCGGCGTGGCCTATGCCAGCAAAAAAGTGGATATCACGGATAAAGTCCTGAAGTCTTTGGGCAAGAAATAAGCTGCTCGAGAGCGCAGCCGATCCTTCATCAGTATTCATTAGCGATCTTCGTCGGATGAAAGCGCAATATTCCTTACGAGAGATCGTTTCTAAACTGGGTGGCGAATTAGTGGGTGATGGCGAGATCGCCATCACGCGCGTCGCTTCTCTCGCCAACGCCAAAACCGGCCACATTAGCTTCCTGAGCGATTCCAAATATAGATCGTCATTGACGGAGACGAAGGCCAGTGCGGTCATTCTGGCACCTGCTCATCGTGACGAGACGACCTTGCCGCGTATCGTTACCGAGAATCCATATGCCTACTTCGCCAAGATATCGGAGCTGCTGAACCCGGCGCCTCTTATCCAGCCTGGGATCGCAGCATCTGCGGTGGTTAGCGAGACAGCTGTCGTTCCCGATACCTGTACCGTCGGCGCCAATGCAGTGATCGGCGCCGGTGTGGTGATCGGCGAGCATGTGGTGATCGGGCCCGGATGTGTCATTGGCGACAACGTCACCATCGGCAGCGGCAGCAAGCTTGAAGCGAAAGTGGTGATCTACCATGGTTGTGTCATTGGTGCTCATTGCCATCTTTTCGCGGGCGTCGTGATCGGCGCAAATGGCTTCGGCTATGCCGAGGATGATGGTCGCTGGGTGAAGATCCCGCAGGTCGGTCGCGTGGTCTTGCATGACTATGTCGATATCGGGGCCAATACTACGATCGATCGTGGGGCATTGGACGATACGGTGATCGAGGAGGGGGTTAAGCTGGATAATCTCATCCAGATCGGTCATAACTGCAGGATCGGCGCACATACGGTGATTGCCGGTTGTGTCGGTATCGCAGGCAGTGCAAGGATCGGTCGTCAGTGCAAGATCGGTGGCGCGGCCATGATACTCGGACATTTACAAATCGCCGATGGCGTGACCATCTCTCCAGGCAGTATGATTACAAGAACGATCACACAGCCCGGCACCTACACTGCGTTGATGCCGTTCCAGGCGCATGAAGACTGGCTAAGAACGGCAGCCAGCCTACGCCATATCGGGGATTACGCAGAACGGATCCGCCAGTTGGAAAAAGCCATGGTTTCACTCAAGCACCAACAAGACAACATAGAAAAGAACTGAGGAATAGCATGACTGATAAAGCCATGACCAGCAGCATGGATATACACGAGATCCTGGAACACCTGCCACATCGCTATCCGTTCGTGTTGATAGATCGTGTGCTGTCCCTCGAACTGGGCAAAGAGATCGTCGCAGTGAAGAATGTCAGCGTCAACGAACCTTATTTCCCCGGGCATTTCCCTTATCACCCTGTCATGCCTGGCGTGCTGATCGTCGAAGCCATGGCACAGGCCGCTGCCATCCTATCGTTCAAGACGATGGACACCAAGCCCAGTGACGACTCGGTCTATTACTTCGCCGGTATCGACAGCGCGCGATTCAAGAAACCGGTTTCCCCTGGCGATCAACTGATACTCAAGGTGAAGATCGACCGTATCCTTCGTGGTATCTGGAAATACTCCGGCCAGGCGCTGGTCGATGACGTTGTCGTAGCGGAAGCCGAGATGATGTGTATCCTCAAGGCGATTGGCGATAAATAAGCGATTAGAGAATCAAGAAGCCGTATGACATCCAGCATCCATCCCACCGCGATCATCGATCCACGTGCTGAGCTAGACTCCACAGTGGAAGTCGGCCCGTTCACCGTCATCGGGCCTGATGTGCGTATCGACGCCGGCACCCGCATCGGTAGTCATGTCGTCATCCAGGGGCCGACCACCATCGGCAAGCAGAACCAGATTTTCCAGTTCTGTTCCTTGGGTGAGCAGCCGCAGGACAAGAAATACCGTGACGAACCGACCACGCTCGAGATCGGCGACAACAACACCATCCGTGAATTCTGCACCTTTAACCGGGGCACGGTACAGGACAAGGGTGCTACGCGTATCGGCAACGATAACTGGATCATGGCCTATGTTCATATCGCTCATGATTGCCAGATCGGCAACCACACGATCTTCGCCAACAATTCCTCGCTGGCGGGCCATGTGGATGTGCATGACTATGCCATTCTGGGTGGCTTTACCCTGATCCACCAGTTCTGCAAGATCGGTTCTCACATTATCACTGCGGTGGGTTCGGTCGTGTTCAAGGATATCCCACCTTACGTGACCGCAGCGGGTTACGATGCCAAACCGCACGGTATCAATAGCGAAGGCCTCAAACGTCGCGGCTTTTCGCCTGAGGCTATCCTGCAGATCAAACGCGCTTACAAGACGCTTTATCGCAATGGCCTGACACTGGAAGAAGCCAAGAAGGAATTGGCCCAGCAGCTGGATAAGTGCAGCGAGATCGGCATTCTGCTGGAGTTCCTCAACACTTCGACCCGCGGCATCGTCCGCTAGGAATCAACATGCCTAAAGTCGGCATCGTGGCCGGAGAAGCCTCTGGCGATCTGATCGGTAGTCATCTCATTCGCGCATTGAAGAAGCATCGGCCGGATATCGAATTCATCGGAATTGCAGGCCCCAAGATGCAAGGCGAGGGCGCTCGCTCCTTGTTCCCTATTGAACGATTGTCTGTACGCGGCTATGTCGAGGTCTTGCGCCACTTGCCTGGGTTATTGAAGATCCGTAGCGAGCTTGCACAGTTCTTCATCAAGACCAAGCCAGACCTGTTCATTGGTATCGATGCGCCGGATTTCAACTTCGGTCTGGAGCGCAAACTCAAGCGCAAGGGTATCCCAACGATCCATTACGTCAGCCCGTCGATCTGGGCATGGCGCAAAGGCCGCATGGGCAAGATCAAGCGTGCCGTCTCGCACATGCTCGCACTGTTCCCCTTCGAGCCAGCCATCTACGAAAAGGCTAACGTGCCTGTGACTTACGTTGGGCATCCGCTGGCAGATATCCTGCCTATGGAGCCGGATAAGCAAGGCGCTCGTGAGAGCCTCAAGATCAAAGACGATAAGTTGGTGATCGCCATGCTGCCAGGCAGTCGCCAGAGTGAAGTGAAGCAATTGGCTGATCTCTATGTGAAAACCGCACAATTGATCGCCCAGGAACATCCGGATGTGCAGTTCCTTGTGCCGTTGATCACGCGCGAGACGAGAGCGATCTTCGAGCAGGCGATGTACGCCAATCAGGCTTACGAGACGCCGATCCAGATCCTGTTCGGTCATGCGCACATGGCCATGGAGGCTGCGGATGCGGTCATCGTGGCGTCCGGCACCGCCACGCTGGAAGCTGCCTTACTGAAGCGGCCCATGGTCATCACCTACCGCATGCCACGCCTGAGTTGGTGGATATTGAAACGCATGAATTACTTGCCTTATGTCGGCTTACCCAACATCCTGGCCGGTCGCTTCGTCGTGCCAGAATTGCTGCAGAATGATGCTATCCCGGAAAAGCTGGCGGAAACGACGCTGCGTATGGTCAGCGACAAAACCTTGATGCAGGAGATCCGTGCCGAGTTCACCCGTATCCATGAGACGCTGCGCCAGAACACCGAAGAAAAGGCCGCCGAGGCCATCCTGGCCTATCTACCGTGAGCTTGCAGCTGATCTGTGGCGTCGATGAGGCTGGGCGAGGCCCGCTGGCAGGCGCTGTCTACGCCGCCGCAGTGATCCTGGATCCGGCGCGGCCTATCCCAGGGATCAACGATTCCAAGAAGTTATCGGAAAAGAAGCGTGACCAACTCGCCATCGAGATCAAACGGCATGCGCTGGCCTGGGCCATCGCTAGTAGCAGCGTCGAGGAGATAGACGAGATCAACATCCTGCAGGCAAGCCTGCTTGCCATGAAGCGGGCGGTAGAGAGCCTGCAGCAGGTGCCGGATATGATCCAGGTCGATGGCTTGCATTGCCCCCGTGTCAGCATGCCAGCTGAGGCCATCGTGCAGGGGGACAGCAAAGTTCAGGCGATTGCGGCAGCTTCCATCCTGGCCAAGACGGCACGGGATGCCGAGATGATGCAGTTACATGAGATTTACCCGCAATATGATTTTGCCAGGCACAAAGGCTATCCCACGACTTATCACATGGAATGCCTCATCCTGCATGGGGTGTCGCCCGTCCACAGGCGTAGCTATGCCCCAATACGGAAATTGCTGGCGCTAGATGGACGCTCGTTAGGCCAGTAGCAGGAACACCGTCGGTTGCTTGTGCAGGTCTGGCAGTGTCGATTTGCGCCATTCAGCGATGGGGCGGCTGATGATTAATTCCTGTTCGAGGCTGACATTGCTCGCAATGCATAGACGTGTCTGCGCTTGGCAATGCGCCAGGATATCTTCCAGCATATGCTGGTTCCGATAGGGCGTTTCAATGAAAATCTGGGTTTCACCCAGTCTTTGTGAGGTTTGCTCCAAAGCTTTCAATGCCTTGATGCGCTCAGCTTTGTCGCTGGGCAGATAACCTAGGAACGCGAACCGCTGACCATTGAAGCCTGAAGCCATCAAGCCCAGTAGAATGGAAGATGGCCCCACTAGGGGTACCACACGTATGCCCTTGCGATGAGCCAGCTCGGCCAACCGGGCACCCGGGTCGGCAATGCCCGGGCATCCGGCCTCCGACATCAGCCCGACATCTTTGCCCGCCAGCAACGGCGCCAGTAAGGCAGGCAGTGCCTTGTCATCGGTATGCTCGTTGAGCAGCAGCATCTCCAGTTCACGTACCGGCTTGATGGTCTTGATGAGCCCGAGAAAACGGCGTGCCGTCTTCTCGTTCTCGACCACAAAGGTGTCCAGTCGTTGTGCCAGCCCGATCACATCGGCTGGCAGGGCATGCGTCAGCCGGTCATCTCCCAGGGTGACTGGCAACAGGTAGAGCGTCCCGGGCATCAATATTTCACTTGAACGCGATAGGTGAGGGTGGTCTTGCCTTCGGCCGGGACGTCGATCTTCCAGGTGGCCAGGTTGCTGTTGGCTTTTTCATGCGGGTGGCTGGATTTCAGCATCTTCCAGTCGGCGGGGATAGGCTCTTGCACACTGACAGTCACCCGTTCCTTCTTGGCGTTCTTCAACACGATCTCGTAAGCGCTCTCAAAGGCGCTATTGCCTTTGGCCGGATTAGGCAAGCGCTTGAAATCGGTCTGTTTCCTGTCCGCGGTCACGTCGAAGGCGTTGCCGAGTTTGAGTCGCACCGACTCGTTCTTGGGCGTGTGGTCGATATTATCCTCACCAACGAATTGCGGGTTACCGATACTATCTTTCTTGTATACGCGCATCACCCCCTTGGGCAGGGGCATGCCGAGTCTGCTGGCCTCCTTGTTGTCGAACTCGACGAATACGCCGACCTTGAGCTTCTGGCCCAGTTCGCCATTGTTGGGAAGATAGTTCGATTGGTAGTAGTACTCCTCACCACGCAAAACGAGCTCTTTACGGGCCGGAACAGCGGTAGCGGACAACAACGCGACTTGTTTGGTCTGGTTCTCGGCGATGGTGGTGGGACGATCCAGCGTATAGAGGTGATATTCGAGCAGGGATTCTTCAGCCATCGGAGCTGCCGCTTCAGCTGCCATGGCATCCATGCGCATGGTCTTCAGCATCGGGCGTATCTCGGGCACACGATTGACATCCCCGGCCACGAGCTGGAGCTTCGCGTTGCGGTAAGTCGTGCCACTGGTGTTGGTGAGCGTCACCCAGCCTGAGAGGTCCAGTCTGTCTTCAGCCGCGTTGAGCTCCGCGACGTAGTCGGCTTTCCAGCCCAGTCCCGAGGTCAGATAACTCAGTTCGATGTTCTGTTCCGCTGCGGTCTTGCTATTGAGCTGGACGACCAGGGTAGGTCGGTCGCGCAGGTTGGCAGGTACGTCGCCATAGACGATGCGACCCGGGATGCCGGTCTCGATGCGGTCGCCGATCTTCATGACCACGCCGTTATTGGCTGACAAGACTTGTGCCTGCTCTGAGGTTTCCATGCCGGTCGCCGGGTTGGTCTTGACCACCGTCACAGTGCGGCCAACGTATTTTTCCAGCAGTTTCTGCGGTGTCAACAGGTCGAAATCGAAATTCTGTTCGAGGATCGATAGGCCGCCAGCCTGCGTCAAGCTGCGCAGCAAGGCGGTTTCAGGGCGGATCTGTGCGCTGACATCGCGTAACGCCAGCTTGTTCAGTCCGGTGTTGAGCTTGACCTTGCGCTGGTCTTTCACCAGCGCAAGATTCTGGTTATAGATGGTGACAGCGACACTTTGCTGGTCGTCCAGAGCACTGCGGGTCTCTTCGGGTTCTGCGGCATGCAGGGAGGTGCTCAAGGCAAGGATGGCGAGGGATACGGTACTACGACGTTTGAAATGCATCGAGTTCTCCTGAAATGTAGCCATAAAACGTTGCGATGTCAGATGACGTTGACGCTTTCATGTTGCAACATGGTGATCAAGCGGATCAAGGGCAGGCCAATCAATGCATTGGGATCGTCGCCATGGATGGCAGAAATCAGCGCGATGCCCAGGCCTTCCGATTTCGCGCTACCCGCGCAATGATAGGGCTGTTCCTTCTGCAAGTAACGCTCGATCTGATCGTCGCTGATTTGCCTGAACGTGACCACCGTGGGCACCACATCGGCCTGCATATGCCCAGTTCGCGCATTGAACAAGCATAGGGCGCTGTGGAAGGTGACTTCCCGTCCGCGCATCAAGCGTAATTGCCTGACGGCGTTGTCATGGGTCAAAGGTTTACCTAGTTGAACGCCATCCAGGATCGCCACCTGGTCGCAGCCGATGATCAGTGCATCCGGCTCCGAGATGCCGACTTTACGTGCTTTTTCCTGAGCAAGGCGTAAAGCGGTTCGCTCCGGTGCCTCGTCCACTATCGGTGTTTCGTCGACGTCCGGGGAGATGACGTCGAAGGGGAGCTGCAGATGCTCCAGTAATTCCTTACGGTAGATGGATGACGAGGCGAGGATCAGTTTGGGAGTGGTCATGTGTTCTGCTGAATAAAAAAGCCGGCAGGGGTTGTTGTCTGCCGGCTTCTGATATCGATATGGCCGCGATATTACTCTGGCTGGATTTCCAGCAGAGATTCGTCAGGGGTCACACTATCTCCCTTGGCGACATGCACGGCAACGACGATGCCTGATTTCGAGGCCTGGATCTCGTTCTCCATCTTCATGGCTTCGATCACCAGCACGGCATCACCGGCATTCACCTTGTCGCCTGCCTTGACCTTGACGTCGACGATGGTGCCGGGCATGGCGGTGGTGACACAGCCGCTGTGGGTTGGGCGAGGACGACCATTCGAGCCGGCAGAAGCAGTGGTCTTCTTCTTGCCGTTACCGTTACTCTTGCCGCCTGACACTTCGATCTCGCTCAATGTCTCGACCATCACTTCCTCTGCGACGCCATCGACAGAGACATAGAACGGACGCTGCTCTTCACCCTGGTGGCCGCTACCGGTCAGCTTGATGTGGAAGGTCTCGCCATGCAGCGTCACCTTGAATTCGTTAGGTGCGTAATGCGCGCCGCTGGAGGTGACCGCTTCCTTGGTCAGCAACGGTTCAGGCTTCAATGTGCCGGCGTTGCGCTCTTGCAGGAAGGTCTTGGCCAGGTCCGGGAACATGGCATAGGTCAGTACGTCCTCTTCAGACTTCGCGAGATTCTCGGATTCCGCACGCAGTTTATCCATCTCATCTTCCAGCAGATCCGCCGGACGGCAGGTGATGACTTCAGAGCTGCCCACCGCCAGGTTCTTGACGTCTGGATTGACCGCCGCCGGTGCCTTGCCGTATTGGCCAAGTAGGTAGTTCTTCACCTCATTGGTTACCGACTTGTAACGCGCGCCAGTCATGACGTTCAGTACGGCTTGGGTGCCTACGATCTGGGAGGTGGGCGTGACGAGCGGTGGGAAGCCTAGGTCTTCACGCACACGCGGGATCTCTGCCAGCACTTCGTCCATGCGGTTCAGTGCGCCTTGTTCCTTCAGTTGGTTCGACAGATTGGAGATCATGCCGCCAGGGACCTGGTTGACGAGCACACGCGTGTCGACGCCAGTGAAATCGCTTTCGAACTGCCAATATTTCTTGCGTACCTCACGGAAGTAGGCCGTGATCTCCTGCAAGGCCGAAAGATCCAGGCCGGTGTCGTACTCGGTACCTTGTAAAGCAGCTACCAGGCTCTCTGTGGAAGGATGGCTGGCACCCTCGCCGAACGATGAATTACAAGTGTCGATGATGCTGGCACCGGCTTCCACGCCTTTCAAGAGGCACATCGCGGAAAGACCGGATGTCGCATGGCTGTGCAAGTGGATCGGCAGCTTGACGGCAGCATGCAGAGCCTTGACCAGTTCATAGGTGACTTGTGGCGTGAGCAGGCCAGCCATGTCCTTGATGGCCACAGTGTCCGCACCCATGCTTTCCATCTCTTTGGCCAGTGCAACGAAATAGGCGATATCGTGAACGGGACTGGTGGTGTAGCTGATAGTGCCTTCTGCATGTTTGCCGGACTTCTTCACCGCTTCGATGGAAACGCGGAGATTGCGGGCGTCGTTCATGGCGTCGAATATACGGAACACGTCTACGCCGGAGTCGGCCGACTGTTGCACGAACGCGCGCACCACATCGTCAGAGTAATGACGGTAGCCCAGCAGGTTCTGGCCACGCAGCAGCATCTGGATGGGGGTGTTGGGCAGGGCTTTGCGCAGCTTCTTCAGGCGCTCCCATGGGTCTTCCTTCAGGTAGCGTACGCAGGCGTCGAACGTCGCACCACCCCAGGCCTCGAGAGACCAGAAACCGATCGCATCCAGTTTAGGGCAGATAGGCAACATATCTTCCGTGCGCATGCGGGTTGCGATGAGGGATTGATGACCATCCCTTAAAACCAGTTCTGTAACATGTACTTTTGCCATATATTTAACTTATCGCTTTAGGTTTAAATTCGTCTTCAAATGCCTTCGTGGGCTGCGATCGCAGCCGAGATCGCCGCGGCGATCAGCTCCGGTGGGAACTCGGTCGCGTAATTCACCAGTTCCGGGTGGGTCTCGACGAAGCTGGTATCGAAATGCGCTGCACGGAATTCCGGATGCTTCAGGATCTCCTGGTAATAGGGGATCGTCGTCTTGACGCCATAGACCACCATATCGTCCAGTGCGCGCCGACCACGTTCGATCACGCTCTCCCAGTTCAAGGCCCAAACGGTCAGCTTGGCGCACATCGAATCGTAGTAGGGCGGGATCACATAACCACTGTACATGGCCGCATCCATCCGCACACCGGGGCCGCCTGGCGCATAGTAGCGGGTGATCTTGCCGAAGCTCGGCAGGAAATCGTTCTTTGGGTCTTCCGCATTGATACGGAACTCCATGGCGAAACCCCGGTAGTGCACGTCCTTCTGCTTGTATTGCAGCGGCAGACCATCTGCGACGCGAATCTGTTCCTGCACGATGTCGATACCGGTGATCGTCTCGGTCACGGTATGTTCGACCTGCAAACGCGTGTTCATTTCCATGAAATAGAAATTGTTGTCCGAATCCAACAGGAATTCGACCGTGCCTGCATTCTTGTAACCCACGGCTTTGGCCGCTTTCACAGCCAGATTGCCGATATATTCGCGCTGTGCGTTACTGAGCTGCGGCGAAGGGGCGATCTCGATCAGCTTCTGGTTGCGGCGCTGAATCGAGCAGTCGCGCTCGAATAGGTGGATCACATTGCCATGACTGTCAGCCATCACCTGAACTTCGATGTGCCGCGGATTGACCACGCATTTCTCGAGGAACACCTCGGGTTTGCCGAATGCCTTGCTGGCCTCGGAGATCACGCGGTCGTAATTACTGAGCAACTCCTTCTCGTCGTTACAGCGACGAATACCGCGGCCACCACCACCATTGGTGGCTTTCAGCATGACCGGATAGCCGATCTTGTTGGCGAGCTTGCGTGCCTCTTCGACGTTCTCAAGATTACCTTCACTGCCGGGTACGCACGGGATGCGCGCTTTGATCATGGCATTACGCGCCTGGATCTTGTCGCCCATCTGGCGGATCACAGGGGCATCCGGGCCGATGAACTTGATGCCTCGGCGTTTGCATATCTCGGCAAGCTCCGGGTTCTCCGACAGGAAGCCGTATCCTGGATGCAAGGCGTCGCAACCGGAGGCGACAGCTAGGTTAACGATATTGTGCGCATTGAGATAACCTAAGACCGGGTCTGAGCCTATGTTATAGGCCTCGTCAGCTTTCTTGACGTGCAGGGCATGACGGTCGGCATCGGAATAGATGGCGACAGACTTGATGCCCATTTCAGAGCACGCACGAACAATGCGCACGGCGATTTCGCCGCGATTGGCTACGAGTATTTTTTTTATCACGCGCTGAACCTAAGATTGATACTGATTTTTGACACAGAAACCCGCAAATTATATCATGCGCGCCTTATGGCTGCATTACCCAGTAACAGCGTCACCATCAACAACCTCGACTTTGCGAGAAAAGCGCTTGAAATTCATGATACAATCGCGGTTTCGCAATTTTTGCGGCTGGCTGATTTTCTGAGTACCGATAAAGGCGCTCTAGAATACCGGTTGGCGGGTTATCAGGACGACAGTAACAAGCCGAGCCTGAAGCTGGAGATAAGCGGCAAGCTGCATTTGCTTTGCCAGCGTTGTCTGGGTCCGATGGAATATGACCTGGATGCGCATGCGACGTTTGTGATCGTGCGTGACGAGGCTTCCATTCCAGAAACGGAAGATGAGGCTGATGAGGTCGACTACCTAGTGGCGGAAACGCACATGTCAGTAGCCGATCTGATCGAGGATGAGATCCTGCTTTCGTTGCCGTTGGCACCCAAGCATGAGATCGAAGCCTGCGATGCCGCAAGCAAGCTGAACGAATTAAAGAAGCCCGGCCCATTTGCTGAGTTGCAAAAGCTCAAGCTACAAGGGCGTAAAACTGACGAGAGTCAGGACTAGAGAGTATTGATAGGAGTAAATTATGGCTGTTCAACAAAACAAGAAGTCGCCTTCCAAGCGTGGTATGCATCGTTCACACGATTTTCTGACCAACCCACCGTTGGCAGTCGAGCCTACCACCGGCGAAACCCATCTGCGTCATCACGTCAGCCCTAACGGCTACTATCGTGGTCGCAAGGTATTGCCTTCCAAGGGCGAGTAATCGATTCGATTTTAAGCAAGTGCGCCAAGTCTTACCGACTTGGCGTTTTGTTTTGAACATCTCATCCTGAACATGGATATCACCGTCGCTATCGATGCCATGGGGGGCGACCACGGCCCGCATGTCACAGTGCCTGCCGCGCTTGATGCGCTGAAGCAGGATAGTGAAATCAATATCGTTCTAGTGGGCCTGACTGAGGTCATTGAGGCGGAACTTGCCGCCCACAAGGCGACAGCAGGGCCGCGTCTACGTATCCATCACGCGACAGAAGTCGTGACCATGGACGAATCTCCGCAAAGCGCATTGAAGAACAAGAAGGACTCTTCCATGCGCGTGGCCATCAACTTAGTCAAGAGCGGCGAGGCGAACGCCTGCGTCAGTGCTGGTAATACCGGCGCCTTGATGGCCACGGCACGTTTCGTCTTGAAGACCCTGCCGGGCATCGATCGTCCCGCGATCGCAGCCACCTTGCCTAGCCAGAAAGGCATGACCTACATGCTGGACCTGGGCGCCAATGCAGATTGCACCCCCGAGCATCTCTTGCAATTCGCCATCATGGGGGCCATGCTGGTCTCCTGTGTCGAACATAAAGAACGTCCATCCGTCGGACTACTTAATATCGGCTCCGAAGATATCAAAGGCAATGAAGTCGTCAAACAGGCTGGTGAACTGCTACGTGCCAGCCACCTGAATTTCTACGGTAACGTCGAAGGCAACGATATCTATAAAGGCACGACCGATGTCGTGGTGTGTGACGGCTTCGTCGGTAATGTCGCACTCAAGACCTCCGAAGGGCTGGCGCAGATGATGGCACGGTTCCTGACGCAAGAATTCAAGCGCAACTGGATGACCAAGCTGATGGCGCTGGTGGCGATGCCGGTGTTGAAGGCGTTCAAGAGCCGTCTCGATCCGCGGCGCTACAACGGTGCGAGTTTCCTCGGCCTGCGTGGTATCGTCGTCAAGAGTCACGGCGGGGCGGATAGCTTCTCCTTCTACCATGCCATCCACACAGCCGCGGAAGAATCCCGAAATGGCGTGCTCCGCCGCATCACGGAGCAGCTTGAGATCGAACATATCAAACCGGCGGCCTTGGCGGAACGCCAGACCGCAGTAAATGAGGTTGCATGATCTATTCCCGTATCGCAGGAACTGGCAGTTATCTGCCCCAACGAATCCTGACTAATACGGAGCTGGAAAAGATGGTTGACACCACGGATGAGTGGATCGTTACCCGTACCGGCATCCGCGAACGTCACATCATCGCCGATGATGAATTCACCAGCGACATGGCTGTCGCGTCGGCCCGTAAGGCCCTTGAGGCTGCGGGCGTCGAGGCGTCACAGATCGACCTCATCATCGTTGCAACTACGACCCCGGATCACACATTCCCTAGTACGGCCTGTATCGTGCAGGACAAGCTTGGCATCCATAATTGCCCGGCATTCGATATCCAGGCGGTATGCAGTGGTTTCGTATACGCGGTCGCGACCGCCGATAAGTTCATCAAAAGCGGCAGTGCAAAATGCGCCTTGGTCATCGGTGCGGACTGCATGTCTCGTATCACCGACCTGTCTCTTATACACATCTCCGAGCCCACGAGACTCCTGAGCATCTCGTATGCCGTCTTCTGCTTGAAAAAAAAAA